>NZ_QUDI01000039.1:0-49911 GCF_003477465.1 Parabacteroides sp. AF48-14 | reverse complement strand
GGACCGTTGTAAGGGCAAAAAAGCACCTGAATTTCCTTGGGATATTTGGAACGCCGTCCGTTTTATTTTCAAATATTCGATTCTCCGGGAGTTAAGCTTTATCACTTTGCTGCCGTATCCAGTTCTCGGCTATCAAATTGCACATTTTTTGGAATGAGCTCGGCACCTCATTTTATCTATTGTCATCCGATCAGGTTAAAATCATAAAAAAAGTCAATCCCAAATCGATCAGAATTTCGGACGAAATAGAAAAACGGCTAAAAAGGGGGGTTATTGTAATTTTCAGGGTTGCAAGATTCGAAACTTGTCAGGTTTAAACTGATCCGCATAACCTGCCTCATCCTTATGTTTATCCCCAATAATTATCGGGTGAGCCTTACAGAACAAATAGAAAATACATGGGGACAGTTGCGCAATCGGATTATTATCCTTTCCTTTGAATAATTAAAACAATAAAAACACTTAGCTATGGAACTACAAGTGATTCAAAACAAAATTTATGAGATTAGAGGTCAACGGGTGATGCTGGATTTTGATTTGGCAACATTGTATCAGGTGGAAACAAGACGTTTGAAAGAACAAGTTAAACGTAATATTGAACGTTTTCCAGAAGACTTCATGTTTATACTTACAGAAAAAGAATGGAATGAACTGGTCGCAAATTGCGACCAGTTACCCAAAACAATGAAGCACAGCTATATTATACCCTCCGCCTTTACGCAAGAAGGAATAGCCATGCTGTCAAGCGTACTCCGTTCCCCTATAGCAATACAAGTCAATATAAACATCATGCGGGCCTTCGTAAAAACAAGGCAATATATACTTGAAAGCAATCAGACTGCCAAAGAATTAGCAGAACTCAAACTGCAACTCCGTTTCTTACAAGAAGATCTGGAAAGTCTTTCCAAAGACCACGAAAGTTATGAACAGCATTTTGATGATATCTACATGGCTCTGGCGGAATTAGCCAACCGAAATAAAGAAAAAGAAAATAAACCAAGAAATAGAATAGGATATGTATAATCACAAAATTCACTAACTTTGTGGCTTTAAATAGAAAACGATAAAAATAAACGATAAACAATCATGGAGTACAATTTCAGAGAAATTGAGAAAAAGTGGCACGAATACTGGATTGCCAACAAGGTTTATAAAGTCGAAAAGAATGCCGACAAACCTAAGTATTACGTCTTGGACATGTTTCCTTATCCATCAGGAGCAGGACTACATGTAGGCCACCCGCTCGGTTACATCGCATCTGACATTTATTCCCGTTACAAACGCCTGCAAGGTTTCAACGTTTTGCACCCGATGGGCTATGACGCTTACGGACTGCCGGCAGAACAATATGCCATCCAGACCGGACAGCATCCCGAAGTAACGACAAAGAAAAACATCGCCCGATATCGCGAGCAAATGGATAAAATAGGTTTCAGCTACGACTGGAGCCGTGAAATCCGTACCTGCGACCCGGAATATTATAAATGGACACAATGGGCATTCATCCAGATGTTCAACAGCTACTACTGCAACGACGAAAAGCAGGCACGCCCTATCAGCGAACTGGTTGCCGCTTTCGAACAGGTCGGAACAGAAGGCCTGAATGTTGCCTGCGGCGAAGAGCTGAGCTTCACGGCTGACGAATGGAAAGCCAAGAGTGAGAAAGAAAAACAGGAAATCCTGCTGAACTACCGCATCGCTTATCGGGGCGAAACGATGGTAAACTGGTGTGCCGCATTAGGAACCGTATTGGCTAATGATGAAGTGGTGAACGGCGTTTCCGAACGCGGCGGTTATCCGGTGGAACAGAAAATCATGCGCCAGTGGTGCTTGCGTGTATCGGCTTATGCACAGCGTTTGCTGGACGGACTGGACACAATCGACTGGACAGACTCGCTGAAAGAAACACAGCGTAACTGGATCGGTCGCAGCGAAGGAGCCGAAATCCAGTTCAAGGTGAAAGACAGCGATCTGGAATTTACGATCTTTACGACCCGTGCAGATACCATGTTCGGTGTCACTTTCATGGTATTGGCTCCCGAAAGCGAACTCGTTGCCCAGCTAACCACTCCCGAGCAGAAGCAGGAAGTGGACGCTTACCTGGACCGCACCAAGAAACGTACGGAACGCGAACGCATCGCCGACCGTTCCGTGACCGGTGTATTCAGCGGTTCATACGCCATTAACCCGTTCACAGGCGACGCAGTGCCCGTCTGGATCAGCGACTACGTACTGGCCGGCTACGGAACAGGTGCTATCATGGCCGTTCCGGCACACGACAGCCGTGACTACGCATTTGCCAAACATTTCAACCTGCCGATTATTCCGTTGATCGAAGGATGCGACGTCAGCGAAGAAAGCTCGATGCAAAAGAAGGCATCGTCTGCAACTCGCCGAGACCGGAAGTAACGCCCTATTGCGACCTCTCTCTGAACGGTCTGACCGTAAAGGAAGCAATCGCCGCCACCAAGAAATATGTAGCCGAACATCAATTAGGACGTGTAAAAATTAACTACCGCCTGCGCGACGCTATCTTCAGCCGCCAGCGTTATTGGGGCGAACCGTTCCCTGTCTATTACGATGCGGATGGCATGCCTCAGATGTTGCCGGTCGACAAACTGCCGCTCGAACTGCCGGAAGTCGATAAATTCCTGCCGACCGAAACGGGAGAACCTCCTTTAGGACACGCCGTAAAATGGGCTTGGGATACCGCTAAACAGGAAGTTGTAGAAGTCTCCAAAATAGACAACAAGACTATTTTCCCGCTCGAACTTTGTACCATGCCGGGATTTGCCGGTTCATCGGCTTACTACCTGCGCTATATGGACCCGCACAACGACCAGGCATTAGTAGCTAAAGATGTAGACGAATACTGGCGTAATGTAGACCTCTATATCGGTGGAACCGAACATGCTACCGGTCACCTGATTTACAGCCGCTTCTGGAATAAATTCCTGTTCGATCTGGGTGTTGTCTGCGAAGAAGAACCGTTCAAGAAACTGATCAACCAGGGAATGATCCAGGGACGTTCCAACTTTGTGTATCGTATCAACGGTACGAACAAGTTCGTTTCCCTGAACCTGAAAGATAAATACGAGGTGACTCCTATCCACGTGGATGTAAATATCGTATCGAACGATGTCCTGGATATGGAAGCCTTCAAAAGCTGGCGCCCGGAATATAAAGATGCCGAGTTCGAACTGGAAGACGGCAAATATATCTGCGGTTGGGCAGTTGAAAAGATGTCGAAGTCGATGTTCAACGTCGTTAACCCGGACATGATCGTTGAAAAATATGGTGCCGATACGCTTCGCCTGTACGAAATGTTCCTGGGCCCGTTGGAACAATCCAAACCTTGGGACACGAACGGTATCGACGGCGTTCACCGTTTCCTGAAAAAGTTGTGGACACTGTTCTTCGGTAATACGGATACATTGCAGATCACAGATGCAGAGCCGACAGCCGACGAACTGAAATCACTGCATAAGCTGATCAAGAAAGTAACGTTCGACATCGAACATTTCTCATACAACACTTCTATCAGTGCTTTTATGATTTGTGTAAATGAACTGAGCAACCTGAAATGTAACAAACGTGCCATTCTGGAAGAATTAATCATCCTGTTGGCTCCGTTCGCTCCTCATTTTGCCGAAGAATTATGGCATACCTGTGGTCACGACACAACTGTTTGTGACGCCAAATGGCCCGTCTGCAACGAAGAATACTTGAAAGAAAACTCGCTTACTTATGCTATCTCCTTCAACGGTAAAGCCCGTTTCAGCATGGAACTTCCGGCCGATATGCCGCGCGAAGAGATAGAAAAGGCCGCTCTTGCACATGAAAACTCCGCCAAATGGATGGAAGGCAAGACACCGAAGAAGATTATCGTTGTTCCCGGAAAGATTGTAAACATCGTAATCTAAACATTTATATGAAGTTCATAAACAATAAAGTTTATTTTGCTGTACAAGACTACCTGATGATTATATTGGGTACTCTCTTGTACGGCTTCGGCTTCAACGCCTTCATCTTGTCTAATGAAATTATTACCGGTGGAGTCAGCGGTATTTGTGCCTTAATCTTCTTTGCCACCAACGAGGCTATCCCCGTGTCTGTATCTTACTTCGTGATAAACGTAGTATTATTGTTGGCCGCCCTGAAAATACTTGGGTTTAAATTTCTGATAAAAACGATATTCGGAGTCTTCTCCCTGTCCATATCCCTGTCGTTCTTCGAATGGTTGTTGAAAGACCATACCATCCTGCACGACCAGCCGTTTATGTCTATCATAATCGGAGCCTTCCTTTGCGGAGCCGGTCTCGGACTTGTATTCTCGGCAAACGGCAGTACGGGAGGTACGGATATCATCGGAGCTATTGTCAACAAATATAAGAATATATCCATTGGCCGTGCCTTGTTGTTCTGCGATTTCTTCATCATCGGTTCCTCTTTTCTTCTGTTTCATGACGTCGAAAAGATCGTATTCGGTTTTG
Source organism: Parabacteroides sp. AF48-14 (assembly GCF_003477465.1). Lineage (NCBI taxonomy): Bacteria > Pseudomonadati > Bacteroidota > Bacteroidia > Bacteroidales > Tannerellaceae > Parabacteroides > Parabacteroides sp. AF48-14. Next base: position 45,418 of record NZ_QUDI01000039.1, on the reverse strand, counting down.
TAGAGATGTTTATAAGTAATTATGTGCTCGACATGGTGTTGAACGGTAACCGCCAATCGGTCCAGTTCTTCATCTTCTCGCAGAAGTATGACGAAATAGCCGAACGGATCATTCACGACCTGGACCGCGGATGCACCATTCTCGACGGCGTAGGCGGTTATTCCCGCAAGCCGGTCAAAGTGGTCGTCCTGTTGGCCAAAAAATCCGAATCGGTCGCCATCTTCCGCCTGGTTAAACAAATAGACCACCAGGCGTTCATCTCGCAAAGCATCGTCAGAGGCGTGTACGGGGAAGGGTTTGACCAGATAAAAACATAAAACAGTCACTCGAACAATTTAAAGCACTTCCGTACGTTATATACACATCGTATAGAAGTGCTTTTTTTATTTATACACAACGAAAATGAAACTTGTATTTGCAACAAATAACCAGCACAAGCTGGACGAAGTCCGGAAAATAACAGCCGGATACACCGAAATAGTAAGCCTTTCAGACATCGACTGTCACGACGATATTCCCGAAACAGCAGAAACCCTGGAAGGTAATGCCCTGCAAAAAGCCCGTTATATCAAAGAGAAATTCGGTTACGACTGTTTCGCCGATGATACGGGACTGGAAGTAGAAGCTCTGGACAACGCTCCGGGAGTATACTCCGCACGCTATGCCGGTCCGGGACATGATTCGGAAGCAAACATGAATAAACTGCTCCAGGAGATGGAAGGCAAAGAAAACAGGAAAGCCCGTTTCCGTACCGTTATCGCCCTTATCCTGGACGGCAAGGAATACCTGTTCGAAGGAGTTGTAAACGGCACCATTATCCGGGATAAACGAGGTGGAAGCGGTTTCGGCTACGACCCTGTATTTGTTCCCGACACCTGTTCGCAGACATTTGCCGAAATGGGTAACGAGCTTAAAAATAAAATCAGCCACCGCGCCGAAGCAGTTAAGAAACTGACTGCCTTTCTTTCAAATTACACGTTCTAATATTGTATTTAATATGAGAAATATATTGACTGTTATCTTGCTTTTTTTCCTTTCATTCACTGCCACGGCAGCCAATGATAACACACTCGGATGGAAAACATATCTTTCTTACTACAACACCAATAACGTAGAAGAATCTGCCGACCAGGTATTTGTAGTAGCGGAAGGCGCTCTATATACATATGGAAAAGAAGATAATAGCATCAAGCAATATTATAAAGGAAACGGATTGAATGACACCGACATTCAATTCATTTCCTATAATAAACAGACAAAGTCCCTGCTGATTGTTTATAAAAACTGTAATATTGACATTCTGCAAGAAGGTTCGGTAAAGAATATTCCTTACTTGTATACTACTACATCAATAAGAGACAAAGATGTCAATTCTGTTATGATTCATAACGAATATGCTTACTTATCCATAAAATCAGGTATAGTAGTTGTCAACATGGACAAAAAAGAAATAACCGATACCTACAACTTATCTCAAAATATCACATCCTGCGCTATTCAGGATAACCGGATATACGCTTCTGTAAAAAGTGAGACATTCAACGGTGTTTTATATGCATCTTTAGACGATAACCTATTGGATAGATCAAATTGGAAAACATATACAATTACAGGTTTTCCATCGGATAGCTCTATAGATACAATTGTATTATTCAAAAATCAGCTGTTTTATCTATCTAAAAACAAAGGCGTTTATTATGAATCAAATAATACCACTGTTCCTTTAGTCGATAATGTTTCAATAAATAGCATCAAAGTAATTGGCGAAAAATTAGCTTGTATAGCTTCCTCACAAGTTTATATCTTCACTGATACAAAAACTTTTGACCAAATAAACAATCTTGCCATAAAAGATATCAGTACTTATCAGACTGATAAATATTGGATTGCAGAAGGTGCCAAAGGTTTGCGTTCCATCAAGAGAACCGGTGCCAATCAATTTGAAGCTGTAAATGAATCGATCACGTTGGACGGTCCCTACTCCAATAGTCCGTTCGATATTGTGTGTCAAAATAATAATGTATACATCATACCCGGTGGTAAAAATCTGACAGATGGCCTCCGTTTTCGTAAAGAAGGTTTGGTAATGATATATGATTATGATAAGTGGACAGTCTTAGAACCTTCTAAAAATCAAAGTAAATTTGGTATGTTACCTCGCGACTTTACCAGTATTGTTGTGAGTACAAACGATGCAGGAGATGAAATAATTTATGTATCTTCTTTCGGTGATGGAATTATCCAATATAAAAATAGAGAACCTGAAATCAGATATCATGGTTCAAATAGTCCACTTGAAGGAGCGGGAGGAAATTCAGGTAATTATTTAAATATGGATGGACTTTCTTTCGATAAGGATGGAAATCTTTGGATGACTAACTCTCAAGTTAAAAATAATGCTATAAAAATATTAGATAAAGATGGAAAATGGCATAGTTTATTTGTTGAATCATTAAAAGATAAATATACAATAAATGACATTCTCATAACTTCCAACAATGACAAATGGGTAAATATACCTCGTCCTGCCGGTGAAGTTCGCATTACAGTCATTGCAAATAGTAATTCATTGGATACAGCTGATTCCTACTATTTTGAAAGTTTTACCGATACTGATGGTAATAATTTCTCCCCAAGTAATTACACCTGTATGGCAGAAGACAAAAACGGATATGTATGGGTAGGGACTAATAAAGGTGCCATTTACTTTACCAATCCTAAATTGGCAACATCGGAAAGCAATAAATCGATGCGTTGTACACGTGTCAAACTTATCAATGAAGAAGATGGAACACCCTACTATTTCCTCGACAACGTAATGGTGACAACTATAAAAATAGATAATGGAAACCGGAAATGGATAGGTACAGATGGCAATGGTGTTTATGTATTGAGCGGAGACAATCAAGAAGTCATTCACCAATTCAATACATCCAACAGTCCTCTTTTATCCGATAAAATATATTCCATCGAAATCAATGGAAAGACAGGTGAAGTTTTTATTGGAACAGATAAAGGTTTAGTCTCCTATAAAGGAGAAGCAACGGAAGGAAAAAGCGATTATTCTGACGTCTACGCTTATCCAAATCCTGTACGGCCGGAACATGCAGATAAGGTTACTATCACAGGTTTAATGGATAACTCAAACGTAAAAATCACAGATTTGAACGGAAATCTTATCTATCAAACCAAATCCTTAGGTGGACAAGCATTTTGGAACTGTCGCAACAAAAAAGGTGTTCGTGTAGCATCAGGTATCTATCTTGTACTTTCTGCTACCGAAGATTCAAAAGAAAGTGTGGTAACAAAGATCGCAGTCATAAAATAAGGAAATGAATCCAACAGAAAAGGTATTGCTCAATTCTAAGTTGATTGCACAAGTTAAAGAAGCGAATAACTTTGATTTTATCCGCTTCTTTTTAGCTTATTCGGTCATGTTCAATCATTTCAGTACATTGACGGATACAGACCCTTTCTGGTTCGTCAGTGGCGGATTCCGTGTAAAAGGTTTTTTCATTATCAGCGGATTCCTGGTTATGTTCAGTTTCCTGCGCTCACCGGATACATATGTTTTCTTTCGTAAACGCGTACAACGTATCATGCCGGCTTATTCGCTGGTGATTCTGTTATGTCTGATATTGGGTTTCTTTCTTACCACACTGCCTCATCATGAATTTCTGACATCATCCAAACCATATACTTATCTGTTCACCAACCTGCTGACATTAAATTTTCTCTGTCCGGATCTTCCGGGTGTTTTTGAAAATAATACGATGCATGCAATGAACGGTTCGCTCTGGACAATCAAAGTGGAATTGATGTTATATATGACAGTTCCTCTCATTTATTGGCTACTAAAGAAATATAACAAACTGATATGTCTGATATTGATATATGTACTATCTTTTATTTATTCCACCACTTGCAACTATTTGGATGACACAACACATAACGCTATATACGCATTTCTGAAACGACAGTTCCCCGGACAAATGATGTATTTCTGTTCCGGTATCATCATATTAGCCTATTTTCCGTTGTTCCGAAAGTACATGAAATATATTTTTCCGATAAGTATTCTGCTATTTATATTTAGAAATGTTCTGTTTCTCAGTATATTCGAACCGATCGCATTGGCTTCTATTATCATATCGGTAGCCTATAGTTTTAAATGGTTACACTTCTTTAATCGTATGGGAAACTTTTCTTATGGTATATTTTTACTCCATTTTCCCATCATACAAACCTTCATCCATTTCGGATTAGATAAATACAGTTTGGTTCTGACATTGGCATTGACAACTGCCATTTGTACTTATTTGGGAACATTATCCTGGAAATACGTAGAGAAACCTTGTCTGTATAAACCAAAAAAATTACGGTAATTGTAATATAACCTGTTCTGTAATTTTTTTTGCTCCTTTACTGTTAGGATGAATAGCATCGTAAAAATCAGAAGCCTCGAGCAAACTAAAACAATCAATCATCGGAATATTTTGAAACGTCTCTTCGACTAATTCCAAAGCTTTCTGCTTTTCCTGGAAAGTCGAAGACTTAATATCCGGATTATAAGGCATAATTATCAAACAATACATAATATCCCGTTTTTGAAAATATAAATAAGAATCTTCCAAAAGTTGCTTCCATTCAGGAATTATCTCATAATCCACGAATTTATTATTTAGATTCTGTTCATCAACATCACGTTGATAAGTTATGTCATTCCTATCTGAGGTTTTAGAAGTTGGATAACGAAGTTCTTTTGCGGTAGCATCCTGAATTACATCATCATCCAGTAGGTTACGTAAAACAATTGATAAACCGGTAAATAAGCAATTTCTGGCTTCATAATTATAATAGAAAGGAGAAATGTCTAATTTTTCAGATAAAGAAGGGACAATCTTTTCAGTCAATGCGTCCATCTCATACCCATACATATGCAAAGCTACCCGGTTGGGTGTATCCATATCTATCGGTTTAGACAATTGATCGATATCTACACATTGTAAAACTACTTTCACTGAACTTGGTAAAGATGTATAATATAAAGCGCTTTCACTGACTTGCTGTCCTGTCGATGTTAAGCTATAAACGGTAGGATTTCCTTTCATCTTTTCTTCCAGCATATAACCATTTATACCACTCATCCCCCGACTATTTCCAAAAATAACTACATCCGGTGTCTGAGCTGTATCAGCCAATGTTTCAATAATAAGATGAGTACGTATATAGTCATTAGGCAACCACCTGTATAAATAAGGAGTCACAAAATTCAATATATAAATCAGACCCAATATAAAAACTATGAAACATATGATATTATTAAACTGCTTCCTGGTTGGTTTCATACATTTAGAATTGAAAATATATAAAGTCAGATGAATTGTTACCGAAAAAATAGATGGAGACGAGAATAACCATATACAAACTATATCTTATCCATATACTTCGTACAGCAGATAAATCCAACCCAAAAAGTTTATCTCTGTTTTTCCATTCTATACATAACATCAATGCAATGAAAAATAAAGAAATAAGAGCAATAACATTATTAATACCGCTAACTTTGGGTACTTTCAACAAAGAGGAAGAAAACATATCTGTTATATATGCAAAAGCCATAGATACTGTTTCTGAACGAAACAAAATCCACCCTAAAGTTACAAAGGCAAAAGTCACTGACATTTTTAATAAACGAGGTATCTGTTGTTTATTTCCTTTCAACAGCAATAAACAAATAAATAATAACCCATGATATAATCCCCAACCTATAAACGTCCAGTTTGCCCCATGCCAAAGTCCGCTTAACAAGAATATAATCAAAATATTCCGGATATGTTTGAATCTTCCGACCCGGTTTCCTCCTAAAGGAATATATACGTAGTCAACGAACCATGTATTCAATGAGATATGCCACCTACGCCAAAAATCTATTATATTAAGAGAAAAATAAGGATATCTGAAATTCTGTTTTAAATTAACTCCGAACAACTTTGCCGTACCAATGGCAATATCCGAATATCCGGAAAAGTCTCCGTATATCTGAAAAGCGAATAAGATAGCTCCCATCAACAAAGTGCTGCCGGAATAATGACCATAGTTTCCAAATACATCATTCACGACAAGAGCACAGTTATCAGCAATCACGATCTTCTTAAAGAATCCCCACAACATTTGTCGAACTCCATCCACAGCATTATCGTAAATAAAAGTACGCGGTTTATAAAATTGAACCAACAAATTCGTAGCCCTTTCAATAGGTCCCGCTACCAGCTGTGGAAAGAAACTGACAAATGCAAAGAAAGCAACTATATCATGCGTAGGTTCAAGTCTTTTTCTATATACGTCAATCGTATAACTTAATGCTTGAAACGTATAAAAACTTATACCTACAGGAAGAATCACATAGAGAGTTGAAGTATGCAACGTAATACCTGCTAATGAAAAAGCACTGACAAAACTCTCTATAAAGAAGTTATAATATTTAAAGAATCCCAATATCAACAGGTTCAAAACGATATTACCGCCTGCTATCCAGCGACACTTCAGCCGCATCGATTTCAAATTGTCTTCCGATGTATTTCTAATTTTTTCAATACCTATTCCGCTCAGCCAACTGAAGAAGGAAGTAAAAGCTATCAATAGCAGGAAACGTTCATCCCACCAGCCATAAAACAGATAGCTTACTCCCACTACAAATAAGTTCTGTAACTTCACACTCCTATTGAAAAGAAACCAATAGGATAAAAAACAATCGGAAGAAAAACTAAAAATTCAATAGAATTGAATAACATACCTACAACCCCAACCTCTCCGATATCTCCAGCATCTTCTTGATCGGGCGGATTGCCTTTTCCTGGACTTCTTCGTCTACAAAGATTTCGGGTAATTCGTATTTCAGGCAGTTATACAATTTTTCCATTGTGTTCAAACGCATAAAATTACATTCATTGCAAGCACAAGTGCTGTCGTTGGGAGGAGCCGGAATAAACTCCTTTTCGGGACTTTGCTTGCGCATTTCGTGAATAACGCCACTTTCCGTCGCTACAATGAATTGTTTCTTATCAGACTTAACCGTGTGCTTCAGAAGAGCCGCAGTCGAACCAACGAAGTCTGAAACCTGTATAACGGGCTGCTTACATTCCGGGTGGGTAATTACTTCCGCATCCGGGTACTGCTTCTTCAGTTCCAATATCTTTTCCAATGAAAACTGTTCATGTACATGGCAAGCGCCGTCCCAAAGCAACATCTTACGTCCGGTAATGCCATTTATATAATTACCTAAGTTACGGTCCGGTCCGAAGATAATCTTCGTATCCTCCGGAAAACTTTCCACAATCTGACGGGCATTGGTGGAAGTTACCACCACATCTGTCACAGCCTTGACTGCAGCTGTCGTATTTACATACGAAATAACCACATGATCGGGATGTTGTCTGACGAATGCTTCAAAGTCAGGAGCCGGACAACTGTCCGCCAGCGAACAACCGGCATTCAGATCGGGAACCAATACCTTCTTGTCCGGGCACAACACCTTAGCTGTTTCTCCCATAAAATGGACACCACAGAAAACAATGATGTCAGCTGTCGTTTTAGCTGCCTGTTGTGCCAATGCTAAGCTGTCTCCTACAAAATCCGCTATATCCTGGATATCACCAGTCTGATAATAATGAGCAAGGATGACGGCGTTTTTCTCTTTGCGCATTCTGTTTATCTCTTCCTTCAAATCCAAACCCTTTGGAATGGGGGCGTCCATATATCCGATCGATTGGTTTGTCAACATAGTTACTTCTGTATTAAATGATTCTAAAATTCAATAACCGCTAACGAGTACAAACTGCTATTCACAGCCTGTCAACAAAGTTATCATCTATCCTTATCACTGATAATCTTTATTTTACTCCACTTATCAACTTATTGTTGATATTGTGCAAAGGTAAGAACTTTATTGATTCTCGCATAGGAAACATATATAAAACCATAAGAACAACGGCAGGTTTTCACGAAAATATGTACGTCTTCCTCCGAAAACCTGCCGACTGTTTTCATCCGGAACTTTTCCCCCTTCCTCGAGTTATCCACAATCATATTATTATATTCTTATTTATTCTTTATTTTAAATCTAAATATGATGAATATAATATCCGGTTGAAACAGTTAATACATTTTCGTTACAATACTTGCCTGATTAGTTATTAAACGATGTAAACTACTTATTAAGTAGATACCAACATACAGTTTTTCTTATTATATCCTGTTATTCTTTACTTTACAGACTTTATTAATTTCCGGTTGAAAACTACTTGTGTGTAAAAGTTCATAGCGGTTGGATGCTGTTGATACGTGTATAACCACTGTTGACAGAGCGTAGTAAATAATTTGTTATTTCTATTGCATAAAAGGAATGAGAGCATGTATAGCGAACAATTTGGATAATGCAAGAATTATTTTTCATTTTGTGTCCACCACTTATCAATACCTTTTCAACGGCATATCCACATTAATTGACTATTTTTGCAAGCAAAGAAATGATAGCTATGCGCAAGTTAAAAATAACAGAACTGAACCGCCTGACTCCGGAGGCATTCAAAGATAGTAAAAAAATTCCGTTGGTGGTCGTGTTGGATCATGTAAGGAGCTTAAATAATGTAGGATCCGTATTCCGTACGTCCGATGCTTTCAGGGTGGAGAGCATTTATCTGTGTGGTATTACGGCTTGTCCGCCTCATGCGGAAATCCATAAGACTGCTTTAGGAGCGGAAGAGACAGTAGACTGGAAATATTTTAAAGATACGATGGAGGCTGTTGATAACCTGAAACAACAAGGGTATATCGTTTGTGCAGTAGAACAAGCCGAAGGCAGTACAATGTTGGATAAGTTATTGTTGGACAAAGATAAGAAGTATGCAGTCGTCATGGGAAACGAAGTAAAAGGCGTTCAACAATGTGTCGTTGATAACTGTGATATGTGTATTGAAATACCGCAGTATGGGACAAAACATTCCCTGAATGTTTCGGTTACTACCGGCATTATTATCTGGGATTTCTTTAAGCAGTTGTCAGATTAATCCGTTTTCAACGAGTACGACTACCCGTTCCGTCATAGCGTCTTTTCCTTTCGGGTCGTATTCGGTTTTCAAGCTGGCACCGAACATACCGGCGAATATATTCCAGAAACCCGCCCGGAAACTTCCTAAGTAGGCTTTCAACAAATTGTAGCTCGATTGGTTGCATTCTCTGTCAATCAATTTGATAAGCAACTTGCCTTGTGAGAAAGTAAGCTTTTTCAGTTCCGGTTTATACTCCTGGAAGAGTTCTTTTTCCATTCGTTTCAAATGAGCTTGACGGGATTTATCGTCCGGAAGTGTTTCCATATATTCATATGTTTCAATTAGTGTTTCATAAACCATTTTTGCATATGGTAATGTACGTTTCACATCACGAACCAATTTATTGTATTTGACTTGTTCACGCTTGTTTTTGAACTTTACCGGTGGATAAATGAATACTTCCCGCAGATTGACAACAGGTACCGTATCCTTTCCATCCAGATAAGCTCTTTGTAATCCTTCAGGAACGGTATTAATTTTCAATGTTTGTGCTTTGGCCCCTATCATACACAACATGAATATTATCAATATTTTATACCTGCCTTGTCTCAACATCGTGTACAAATGTAGTTGATTTACGAATAGCATCTGCTTGTTTTACAGAATTTGACTAATCAGTTATATGGTTCTATTTATTGATAATAAGACGATATCTTATAAATAAGTTGTTAATATGTTGTCAACTCTATATAAATCATTATATTTGTATCAGTACAAACAACTAAAATCAACAGACTATGAAATATCTGACTTCCTTTCCATTCTTTATAAATCATAAATATTTAATATATAAATAATTATCACTTAAAAACTTGTATTATGAAAAAAGAAGAAATCAAAAACTTATTAGATAAGTTTGAGGCGGCTGCAAATGTTGTAGAAGAAGTAGAATGCTGGAGTGCCAGAGAATTACAAACTTTATTAGGATATGCAAAGTGGGATAACTTTATCAACAATGTTGTGGTGAAAGCCAAAGAGGCATGTAGGAATGCAGGAGAAGATATAACAAAACCATTTTCCCGACGTCGGAAAATGGTTTCTATAGGATATGGTGTTGAAAAACAAATAGATGACATCTTATTAACGCGTTATGCATGCTATTTAATAGCTCAAAATGGAGATAGCAGAAAACCTCAGGTTGCTTTTGCACAAACTTATTTTGCTGTACAAACTCGTAAAGCAGAGATTATTGAGCAACGGCTTCTTGATTATGAACGGGTAAAAGCTCGTGAAAAGCTTAGCAGGACAGAAAAACAACTATCTGGTATATTATATGAGCGTGACATTGATAGTAAAGGGTTTGCAATTATTCGTTCAAAAGGTGACCAAGCCTTGTTTAATATGAATACACAGGTGTTAAAAAAGAAAATGGGAGTTCCTTCCGGACGTCCGGTTGCCGATTTTCTTCCGACTATCAGCATAAAAGCTAAAGATTTAGCCGCTGAAATGACTAATATTAATGTACAGTCAAAAGATTTATATGGACAACCTCCTATAGAAAAAGAACATGTTGATAATAATTCAGCAGTCCGGGATATGCTGTTGAAACGAGGTATTCATCCTGAACAGTTATCGCCTGGTGAAGATGTTAAGAAAGTTCAGAAGAGAATAGAAAATGAGGATAAGAAAGTTTTGAAACGAAACAATTCTACTAACTGATAATAAATCAAACCTTACTATGAAATCAATAAATATACTTGTTGGATTTCTTGTATCTGTCAACATGCATGCTGTTGATAACCTTCGCCTGACTGATATGCGCAGTGTGGGAATGGGAGGGAACGGGGTTACACAATCCGTACTGTTCAATCCTGCATTGGTAACATTGCATAGTGATAAAGTAGTTCATATCGAATACTTTAATCGCTATGGGGTAAAAGAGTTGGGAACAGCTGGTATTGGTTTCGTTTATCCCGATTCACGATTGTCGGCAGGTGTTAATATCTCTTCTTTCGGGTATGATAAGTATAGGGAGACACTTTTCCGTTTGTCATTAGGAAAGCAATTGGAGGAGCGGTGGCGAATAGGTGTTAGCTTCCAGTGTGCCGTGTTGCAGACAGAGTTGTTGGAGGAAGTGCCGAAACAATTGTCTACGGATGTGGGAATCCTGTTTGTTCCCGTTGACAAGCTGTTGATCGGAATGTTGATAATGAATTTTCCTTCTGTGGCGATTAATAAGCAAAATTCTGAAATCAAATATTTTACAAGCTATTCTGTTCAAATAGGTTTTCAATGGGAAGTAATGAACAGCTTGTTCATAGTAGGAACACTCGAAAGCAATAAAGAGCATACATTAACCGGTAATGCCGGGATCGAATATACTCCGTTCAAAGACTTCCATATACGGGCAGGTATGCAAGCTACTCCTCTATTGCCTACTTTAGGTGTCGGATACCGCCTGTCGGGATTTACTGTTGATGTAGCGACTGTTTATCATCCGGTTTTGGGAGTCAGTACCGGGCTTGGTTTAAGTTATTCTTTTTAATCAGATCAGACTATGAAACGAATGTTTATAAACCTGTTGGTATGCCTGTTCATAAGCAGTTATCAACTTAAAAGCCAGACATTATATTCTGTTGATAAGTGGATGGAATATATAGAGGAAATGGCTTCGGAAACGGAAGATGAAGCACGTATCGAAACACTTTATACCGACCTTTCTTACCTTGCCGAACATCCTTTCGAACTGAATACGGTGACGGAAGAACAGTTGCGCCGCCTGCCTTTCCTTTCCGATCTGCAGATACAAAAGCTGTTGGAATATCGTTCGCGTTATGGTAAGATGGTTACGCTTTATGAACTCAAAAACGTGGAATCGTTCGATTATGAGACGATTTCCCTGTTGATTCCTTTTGTCCATATCGGTGAAATAATGGTTGATAAGCGGCCTATAACTGTGAAGAACCTGTTGAAATACAGTTCTAATGATTTGCAAATCAGATATGACAGATGTTTTCAACAAAAGAAGGGGTATGGTTCATATCCTGACAGTGTGTTGCAACAATATCCGAACCGTAAATACCTGGGTGAACCGTTTTACCATTCACTTCGCTATTCGTATGCCTTTGACGAACGTGTTCAGTTTGGAGCGGTGGCGGAGAAAGATGCGGGGGAACCTTTCTGGAATGAATATCATAAAGGGTATGATTATTATTCGGTTCATCTCTTTTTAAAGGAAATGAATAAATGGTTGAAAAGTTTTGCCATAGGCGACTATAAAGTTTCTTTCGGACAGGGATTGGTGATTAGCAATGATTTTTCCCCCAGCCGGAACGCTCTCGTTTCACAGGCGGAAAGAAGAACGAACGGATTCAGACGTCATTTTTCAACCAATGAAAACGATTTCTTCCGGGGAGCGGCGGCAACTGTCAATTGGAATAAGTTTGATATCAGCCTGTTTTATTCATATAGGAAACTGGATGCAGGTGTGGATAGTAATATTGTCCGCTCGTTCAAAACAGATGGTTTGCACCGGCTGGTCCGCGACAGGGAAAAGATACATACGGTTTCCATGCAGACGTATGGGGGAAATATCAGATATGCGACGCCGGATTTGTGTATCGGTCTGACCGCTCTTTCCTATTCTTTCGGAGATTATTCCGTACAACCGGAAGCTAAACCTTATAACCTGTTCTATTTTCGTGGTAATCGGAATCTGAATGTAAGTGTGGATTATCTGTTGAAAAATAGGTTGATTAAGTTTTACGGCGAGACTGCCCTAAGCCGGAATGGGGCGATAGCTTCGCTGAATGCCTTGCAACTGACACCTGCCTCTTACTTTTCTTTCCTGTTATTATACCGGTATTATGATAAACGCTACCAGGCATTTTTCGGAAATGCCTTTTCACAAGGTTCAACAATCCAGAATGAACAGGGGTTATATATGGGAATGCAGTGGACACCTTTCAGGCATTGGAAATTATCTGCTTATGCCGATGTTTTCCGTTTTCCCTGGTTGAAATATGGAATGGATGCACCTTCGACAGGGAAGGAGTATATGCTTCAGGCGGACTATACGCCGAACAGAAGTTTGTCGACCTATATCCGTTATAAGTATAAGGAGAAAGAACAGGATATGTTTCCTTACCATCAGCAACGTTTGCGGTTGCAAGCCTTATATGCCGTTTCTTCGTCCGTTTCGTTACGGACATCCGTGGACGGTGTTCTTTACACGGAGGTTGAGGGGAAGAGTAGGGGGTGGATGGTTGCACAAAGTATCGGTTGGAAACCTGTTGATACGCCTGTTCAGGCAGATTTCTATGTGGCCGGATTTCATACGGATGACTATCAGAGCCGGATATCCTCTTATGAAAAAAACATTCTGTATGCCTTTAACATGCCTTCGTTTTATGGCAGAGGAGTCCGGTTAGCGGTGTCTTTTCGGTGGAATATAATGAAACGTCTTTCCCTTTCAACTAAGTTCGGATATACCTATTATGCCGATCGGGATGTGCTTGGCACGGATTTGGAAGAAATCGACGGGCATGTAAAATCTGATCTCTATACGTTGTTGCGGTGGAAGTTTTGACAGTGTACTAAATCATTTTAAAGTTATTGATAATTGTGATAGCTTTCGTAGCTTTGTACTCAAATATAAATCATTATGTCAACAATTCTTTTTGATAAAATAGTCTTCGGACCGATACACAGTCGCCGGTTAGGTGTTTCATTGGGTATGAACCTGCTTCCTACGGATGGCAAGCTCTGTTCGTTCAATTGCATTTATTGTGAATGCGGACTGAATGAGGAACGCCGTACGCGTAGTAAACTGCCTGCCCGTGCAGAAGTAAAAGAAGCTTTGATACAAAAGCTATCGGCCATGCAAGCGGAAGGTGTGGCCCCCGATGTGATAACCTTCGCCGGGAATGGCGAACCGACCATGCATCCTGAATTTGCCGGTATCATCGACGATACGATCGAGACCCGTAACCGCTTTTTCCCGAACGCCAAGATTGCTGTCCTTTCCAATTCGACTATGCTTCATAAGGAAGAAGTTTTCCAGGCATTGAATAAGATCGAAGATAACATACTGAAGCTCGATTCCATACTGGACAGCCGTATCCGGCAACTGAACGTACCCAATTCTCCCGCCTTTACCTTCTCCCGCCTGTTGGAACAGCTTTGCCGCTTCAACGGCAATCTGATCATCCAAACCATGTTCCTGAAAGGAGAAATAGACGGAGAGAGCGTGACCAACACAACTGAACATGAAATATCCGGCTGGTTGGAAGCACTCAAACAAATCAAACCGAAACAGGTCATGATCTATACGATAGACCGGGAAACGCCTGTCAAGAACCTGAAAAAGGTGACCAAAGAAGAGCTGGAAGCAATTGCCGATCGCGCCCGCCGCGAAGGGTTCGATGTGACGGTTTCTGCTTGAAAATTGAAAATTAAAAATGGAGAATTGAAAATTAGTTGGACTTTCTATAATTTTCAATTCTCCATTTTCCATTTTCAATTTATTTTGATTCCTTTTATCACTTTTATTTCTTTGTCCGTATGGATACGGAAAAAATAGATACCGGAAGGAAGTGAACCTGTATAAATAGTAGCTTCTGGATTATTCTGTTTTATAACCAATTTGCCGTCAGCCGAAACTACTTCCAGCAAATAAACTTTTTCATTTCCTGTCAACTGTATTTTGTCGGTAAATGAAGTAGGTGTAACGGTTACCTCTGAAGTACGTATGCTTTCGTTGTCTACACTGACTTCCGCGCTTGCTTCACTCTTTTTACTTTCATTATTGTTTTCATATAAAGTAGAAACCTGATAGGTAAAACGAGCGGCAGGCACTTGTTTATCCGTATATTCGGTAATTGATTTATTGGATACATTTCCTACTTTTATATCATTACGGTAAATATTGTAACCGGTTATTTCCGGAAATGTAGTGGCTTCGGTACTGCGAAGTGATGAATTAGCTTCCGTTCTTTTGGTAAATGATGGTGTTACCGATGATTTGGATAATATTATATTTCCATCCGATGCAGTAGCTTTCGTGCCGGGTATTTCTTTCTGTTCAGAACTGACGACAGCAGCCAACATAAAATTGTTGTCATAATTTTCTTCTTCGTTTTCCGAAGGTTCGTATAAATATTCCCAGTTCTCGCCGTCGAGAGAAACAAGATTTCCTTTTCCATTTATAGCAGGTCCTTCATCGAGAACTGCCGGATAATCTGTTACTTTATTTGTTGAGGCATAAAAAGCAATAATTAGTTCTTTTGAAGCATCGATAACGAAAGGCTCTTTCAATTCGATCGTATTTGTTTTTTGGGGAGACAGATTATTCAGTTCCTGTGTATACTTCCGGTTGCCCTGGATGATCAGCAGTGAATAGGGAATTCCTTCGATAGGAAGGAAGATTACAGATTTGATCAGGTTTTTATTTAATGGAGCCAGGTCGTTTTTATCCCATTTCTGTCCGAAATAGAACGGTTGTCCAAAACCGACCATCATGTAAGAAGAGCCGGTTCCCCAATAAATCATCTGTTGGTAGACAGGTTCTTTCCAATTTATCGTTACGTTATTGCCATTGGATGCAGCAGTTACGTTTGTAGGTGTCTTCAACTCATAGATATAAATAAATTCACCTATAACAGGAGACTCGTTTCCATCGGCATAGAAAGCAGATACGCTGTAGAATTGTGTTCCTGTTTCAGGGTTATTATCCACATAAGAAGTAGACGTAGTATAATCGATTAATGTATTATTTCTGTAAACAGCATATTGGGAAGGCTTCTCTGAAGTGGAAGCAGGAGCTTTCCAGTTCAATTGTACTTCTCCGTTTTTATATGACAGAATCAGATCGGTTGGAGCTGCTTTATGGGCAGTAGCATAGCGTCCGGCTAACTGGGTTACTCCCGTCCTGGCCGGATCCAGATAAACGTCCATACGGGCCGTATCGGCTTTACTATATTGATCCCAATGACTGTATAGTTTACCGTATGTATTGGATTGATTAGGTTTTTCACAGGAAGAAGAACCGCCGCTAAGTGTTCCGACAATCAATTTATTTTGATTAAACAGAGGAGAACCGGACGAACCTCCCTCGGTTACACTGTGTCCGTTAGCTGTTTGGTCAAATATTACGTTCCAGTGAGCTTTTGCTGCGCCGATTACACTGTCGACACCATACCAGGTAGTAGTGGTTGCTTCTCTGCTGAAGGTTGATATTTTCATATAATCTCCTGCCGGGTGATGAATACCTACACCTGATTTGGCAGAAGTGTTACTTCTGTCCCAACCATTATAATAGACATTATAATTTTCCGGAATATTTTGATTCAACAATAATAATAAACCGTCTGATCCGCCATCCAGTGGGATTCCGGCCATTTTCTTACAGCCTATTATTGTTTTATAGGAAGCTATGCCTGAGGTGTTCTCGCAACCTGTGCGTTCGAAATGAAAATAGAAAGTATATTTGTTTAAGTCTGCCTGCGTAACAGTTTCATCCATATCTATACAATGATAAGCGGAAAGGATATAGGGTTTCAGGTCTTCTGCCGTATTGTTGACTAATGCCCCCGAACAGTAATAAATATATTTACCAATAATAAGCGTCATCAGGCAAACACCATTCTTTTCTGTTTGCCAGGCATCTCCTTCTTCGCAGTTTATGTTTACCATGCAGGAGCCGGAAGCTCCGGGACCTGTATTTGCTTTAGTGCGGGAAATATATAAATGATTATATCCATAGCCGATTGCATCTATCGAAATACGGGGTTGTTCTCCTTCCCGGCTGCTTGTTTCATATTCGAGGATAATATCATCGCCCGCCAGAAACTCGGTTGCATATTCTTTTGTCGGTGGGTTGGTCTGATGGGTGAAAGCTCCAATTATCTGTGTTTTATCAGCATTATAAACAAATAATTTACCATTTTCAGGAATATAAAAATCATTGAAACTAAGCATCAGCGCAATAGCATCTTTTGCCTGTAAACGCAGTTGCCATATATTATTGCCGTCCGGTAAAGTAGTCCAATTACCGGATTTATCTATTGTCAGATCCGTATTTATGAGAGTTCCCACTTTCAGCGGCGCCCCCTGGCTCACCTGCCAGGCGTCGACTGTTTTCAGGTCTTCCACGCTAAAATTAACGGGGATCCGAACGGTCGGAAGATCACTTTTTAATGTGTTTGAGTACTTGAAAGAGGCAGGTATCCCGCCTTCACTGATTTGTGCACGAACAGATTCCGGCAAAATAATTCCTGTTACTAACAGAAATAAGCTGATTAGCGGAAAGAGAGCCTTTTTATTCATAATGTACGTTGATTTATGATGTACTAATTCGCAAATGTAATATTTATTTCTGATCCGGATAGGGGTTTTTGTCGATTCCATGTCTTATAATTAAAAGTTAGATAAATAATTGAAGACAATGGAATCAACAAAAAGTAAAAAACAGATGCCGCAGCTTTGGTATTGGAGCCAGCCGGACAATGGATTTAGTTTTGAAGATGCGGAAACAATTGCGAAAGAATCCGTGTTTGAAGCAAAAAAGAACGATTGCCGGTTAGACAATCGTTACCTTTATATTGCATTTATGTAGAGAGTATCAGTTACCTTTTTGTCTCCTGTCCTGTTCCCAGGCTTTTGCAACCGCCTCATTAATATTGCTGCAAATATTTTCCGTTCCGATCTTTTTGTCGAAGCCGGACTTGACAAGTATCTTACGTACCTGTTCGTTTACACCGGAAAGGATCATGTGGATATGTTCGGCCTGCGACATTCGGAACAGGCTTTCCAAGTTGTGCAGTCCCGTCGAATCCATGAACGGAACTTTACGCATACGGATAATACGTATCTTCGGCTTGTCGCCCATATTGTGCATGATGTCATCGAATTTGCTCGCCACACCGAAGAAAAACGGTCCGTCGATCTCATACACTTCCACCCCTTTAGGCAATGAAAGAACCTCTTCGTCATGATGGATTTCCCCATCATCCGAAAGGTCGATCTCATCTTTCACGACAGACACACGGGTGGTTTCCGCCATACGTTTCATAAAAAGGAACATGGCGATCAGCAATCCTACCTCGATCGCAATCGTCAGATCGAAGATAACCGTCAGGAAAAACGTCACCAGCAAGACAGACACGTCGCTTTTCGGGTTTTTCATCAATGAACGGAACGTTCGCCATTCACTCATATTATAAGAGACAATGATCAGCACCCCTGCCAGGCAGGCCATCGGGATATGTTTGGTCAGCGGACCCAGGAAAAGCAGGATCAACAGCAATACGATTGCATGGATGATACCGGCCACCGGAGTACGTCCGCCGTTATTGATATTCGTCATGGTACGGGCAATCGCGCCCGTCACCGGGATACCGCCGAAAATCGGTACGATGATATTGGCCGCCCCTTGGGCGATCAGTTCGGTGTTTGAATTATGTTTATCACCTGTCACACCGTCTGCCACCGTAGCGGAAAGCAGCGATTCGATCGCTCCTAACATGGCGATCGTAAATGCGGAAGGAAGTAACAGGTTTATTGTCTCCGGATTGAAGCTGATAGATGCCGGACCGGGCAGGGCAGCGTTGATGGTAAAACGGTCGCCGATCGTTTCGATCCCTGTTATACCTAAATGATACCGCATGACATATACGATGATTGTCATGGCAATGATCGCGATCAGCGAGCCCGGAATCTTTTTGGAAAATTTAGGTGTGAAGGCTATAATCGCAATACTGACAAGTCCGATCAACAGAGACCATACGTTCATCGTATCGAAATGTTCGAAGTAAACAATCCATTTGGATATAAAATCAGCCGGTACCTTGTCTATCGTCAGGCCGAAAAGGTCTTTCATTTGTGTGGTGAAAATTGTCAGGGCGATACCGCTGGTGAAACCGACAACAATCGGGTAGGGGATAAACTTGATAACCGTACCTAATTTCAATGCCCCCATAATCACCAGGATAATCCCGGCTACCACCGTCGCAATGGCTAATCCTTCGATCCCGAAATTCTGAATAATCCCATATACGATTACAATAAAGGCCCCTGTCGGTCCGCCGATCTGCACGTTACAGCCACCCAACAGCGATACGATAAACCCGCCGATAATAGCCGTGATCAGTCCTTTTTCCGGACTAACCCCCGACGCAATACCGAAAGCAATGGCAAGCGGGAGTGCCACGATTCCGACAATAATACCGGCCATCAGGTCGGTCATAAATTTTTCCTTCGAATAATTTTTCAGTGCCGATAACAGCTTGGGCTGAAAATCAAACCTGTTCTTCATCTTTCTGCCTAATTGATTAAAAATGCTGCAAAGGTACAAAAAAAAGAAAAAAATTATCCTTTCATGAAGTTTAATAGAAAAAACGGGGTTGTAACCCACAAAATAGCATGAAAAAACGGGGTTGTAACCCACAAAATAGTATATTTGTATCTCTGAATCATTAATAAAGAAGAAGATATGCAACGATTGATTGATAATTTTACAAGATTGTTGGCTTATACCAATCTTAGCAAAAAGCGATATTTGTTCCAACAGATCAATTGGAAGCATCGACTGATTGGGATTACCGGGCCACGCGGTACCGGAAAAACAACTTTGCTTTTACAGCATATCAAGGAAGAGAAGTTGGGCAGTGCGGCGTTATATGTCAGTCTGGATAATATTTATTTTTCCCAGAATACATTGGTGGACCTGGCGCATCAGTTCTATATAGATGGCGGTACTCATCTGTTTCTGGATGAAGTACACCGGTATCCCAACTGGGCAATCGAAATAAAAAACCTATATGACAGTTATCCTGACCTGTATATAGTCTTTACAGGGTCTTCTATCCTGGAAATCTATAAAGCACAGGCCGATTTAAGTCGTAGAAGTGTGATGTACGCTTTACGTGGGCTCTCTTTTAGAGAATTCCTTTATTTTGAAGATATTATAACATTGCCTCCTTTCCCATTAGAAGAGATACTGGATAAGCATACTGAACTCGCATCCGAGATTGTGACAAAGGTGAAGATACTGCCGGCATTCCATAATTATCTGCAATATGGTTACTATCCTTTCTATAAGGAAGGAAAGGATATTTACTACGACCGTCTGTCCGGTATTGTAAACACGATATTAGAGAATGATCTGCCTTCAATAGTAAATTTACAGTATGCCACTATTTTAAAAATGAAACGCTTGTTGACTCATGTGGCTACTCTTGTACCCTATACTCCCAATATCAATGACCTTAGCGGGTTGATCGAAACTGACCGGAAAAGTCTGTTAAGTTATCTGCAATATTTGGATCGGGCAGAATTGCTATTGCAACTGTATAGTGGAAAACGGAAATTGTCGGAACTTACAAAACCTTCCAAACTATATATGGAGAATACTAATTTGCTGTTTGCATTGAGCCATAACACGCAGAGCGGCACTTTGCGTGAGACTTTTTTTGCCAATCAGATGGTTTACCGGCATGAACTGACTATTCCGTCGGAAGGTGATTTTATGGCGGATAATACCTGTCTGTTTGAAGTAGGCGGTAAAGGAAAAAGCTTTAAGCAAATCCGAAATATCCCCAATAGCTATATTGCTTATGACGATATGGAAATCGGACTGGGAAATAAAATTCCGTTGTGGATATTCGGTCTTCAATATTGACCCTTATTGTATAAAACGTATTTTTCACTCCAGAAAGACATCCGAAACTAAACAAATGTTAATCCTTTTTTTTGACCTCAAAAAGGGACTTTTTCCTCTTTTTTGAGCGTTTCCATCAATTACGACCGTCCTCTTTGCCATTACGACCGTGCTAATAGGTAGTGCACTCGGTACCTCGCGAAGATTAGCACGGTCGTAATGGCGATTTGGACGGTCGTAATTGAAAAGAGGACCGTCTAAAGGGCAAAAAAGCACCTGAATTTCCTTGGGATATTTGGAACGCCGTCCGTTTTATTTTCAAATATTCGATTCTCCGGGAGTTAAGGTTTATCACATTGTCGGCGTTTCCGTCTTTCGGCAATCAAATTATACACTTTTTGGAATGGGCTGCGCACCTCGTTTTTCCTATTGTCAGAAAGGGGAGCTTAAACCGTGAAAAGAGTCAATCCAAAATCGATCAGAATTTTGGGCGAAATAGAAAAACAGCTGAAAAGGGGGTTATTGTCATTTTTCTTTATTTAGAGTAAGGATTAAAAACTCAAATTATAGATTCTATTTATGTAACGATAGAAATATTTTTATCATCTAAATTAGTAATCCCCTTAAACATTTTCATACCTTTGAGCGTTATTATTTATAGGCGATTAGACAAACTCATAATTATCTTACATATATTAGCGTTATGGAAAAAAGTATTAAGGGTACTCGTACCGAGCAGAATCTGCTGAAATCATTTGCCGGAGAATCTCAGGCAAGAAGTCGTTACACATTTTTTGCAAGTGTAGCTAAAAAAGAAGGTTACGAACAAATTGCAGGTGTGTTTATGGAAACAGCTGAACAGGAAAAGGAACATGCAAAGCGTTTCTTCAAATTCCTGGAAGGTGGAATGGTTGAAATTACAGCTTCTTATCCGGCTGGTGTGATCGGAACAACTGCTGAAAACCTGGCTGCCGCTGCTGCTGGCGAAAACGAAGAATGGGCAGACCTTTATCCGGCTTTTGCTGATATCGCAGACGAAGAAGGCTTCAAGGAAATCGCTGTCGTTTTCCGTATGATCGCAAAGGTGGAAGCTGAACACGAAAGACGTTACCGCAAGTTGTTGGCTAACGTGGAAGCAAACAAGGTATTCGAAAAAGACGAAGCTATCATGTGGCAGTGCCGTAACTGCGGTTTCGTATTCGAAGGCAAGAAGGCTCCGATGAAATGTCCGGCATGTGCTCACCCGCAAGCTTATTTCGAACCGATGAAACAAAACTATTAATTATCTTATTAGTTTTTAAATTAGGGCGCTCCCTTACAATAATATGTTGTAAGGGAGCGTTTTTTATGAAATAAACTCTATCTTTAGCCCGACTATTTATATGAATCTGAATTTACCTGTTGATGAGCATATCGATAAGAAATCTCAATAAAGTGTATCCGAATGGAAACCACGCACTGAAAGATGTCAATCTGGAAATACCGACCGGTATGTTCGGGCTGTTGGGGCCGAATGGCGCAGGTAAATCTACCCTGATGCGTATCCTTGTCGCACTTATGGAACCGACCTCCGGTGAGGTGGATATCTGCGGCTACGACCTGATGAAGCAGCGGAAAGAGATACGGGGCATATTGGGGTATCTTCCGCAGGACTTCCGCTTCTTTGCCAAATATAAAACGTACGAGTTTTTGGACTACGCTGCGCGTCTTTCCGGAATGAACCGTAAGTCTTTCCGGAAGAAAGCGGTGGATGAGATGTTGGAGAACGTGGGGCTTTTCGACGTGCGCGACCGCTATGCCAACAAACTGTCGGGAGGTATGAAGCGCCGTTTGGGGATTGCGCAGGCGTTGATCCATCATCCGAAGGTGATTATCGTAGATGAGCCGACTACGGGCCTCGACCCGGAAGAGCGCATCCGTTTCCGTAACCTGCTGTCGGAAGTCAGTGAGAATGACGTGACGATTATCCTGTCAACGCATATCGTGGGGGATATTTCGAGTACCTGCAACTGTATGGCGTTGATGAATAAGGGGGAAGTGTCGTTCTTCGGTTCCCCGCAGGATATGCTGAAGCAGGCGGAAGGGAAGGTGTGGCGCATACGGGTGACCAGTGACGAACTGCATGAGGTGGATAAGCAGTACCCTGTTATCTCGACTATTCCTTCCGGTACGGGTTGGGAAGTGCAGGTGGTGGCCGATGAGGTGCGGGGGTATGAGGCGGAGTCTTACACGCCTAATCTGGAACATGCCTACGTCTATTATATGGAGAATAAGTTGAACCGGTGGAGAAACGATTAAAGGAGGTTGCCTGCGAGATGTCATTTATCACAAACATACAATCCGTCGCTAAATACGAAAGTAAGATACTGGTGCGAAGCTGGTTCTTCCGGATCTTCACGCTGCTTGCCGTCGCCTTTTTAGGGTTCTTCAACTTTGCCATGCTGTTGATGGAGGATAGCGGGGGGCTTTGGTTCGAGAAATCAGTTGCTTCCAATATACCTTATTTTAGTCTGTTGCTGTTGAACACGGGGCAGGCGGTGGTGGCTGTCTTCCTCTCGTCCGAGTTCCTGAAGCGGGATAAGAAGCTCGATACGTCCGAAGTCTTTTATGTCCGTCCGCTCAGCAATGCGGAATATGTGGTCGGGAAGATATGGGGAAACCTGCGTGTGTTCCTGCTTCTGAATGTGCTGATATTGGGGATTGTGATGGCTTTAAACTTTATGGCGCCCGGTATTGCGGTCGATTGGCAGGCCTATTTCATCTATTTCTTCCTGGTCAGCCTGCCGACGCTTATTTTTATTATCGGGCTTTCCATTTTCCTGATGTTGTTGTTGAAGAACCAGGCGTTGACTTTTATCCTGTTGTTGGGGTATATCGGGTTGACGTTGTTCTATATACAGGATAAGTTTTATTACCTGTTCGATTATATGGCCTATAACCTGCCGTTGTTCAAATCGACGATTGTCGGGTTTAGCAGTCCGGAGTTGATGTTGAACCACCGGGCTATCTACCTTTTTGCCGGATTGGGGTTTATCTTCTTTACGATCTTTCTGTTCAAGCGGTTGCCTAATGCACGGCGGAGCCATTATCCCTGGTTGTTCCTATCCTTCTGTATGTTCGGGGTGGCGGGGACGGCGGGTTTCCGGCACATACGCCTTATCCTGGAGGAAGGAGAGGTGCGGGCTTTATATACAAGCATCAACAATAAATATGTCCATACGCCGAAGATGGTGATCGACTGCTATGATATTTCGGTGGAACAGAAGCCTGAATCGATCGAATCGGTCGTCACGATGAAAGGGGCGGCTCTTGCCGCATCCGATGTCTTTACCTTCTGCCTGAATCCGGGATTGAAGGTGGAAGAGGTAAAGGAAGGGGAGAAGGCGCTCGATTTTAAACGGGACAAACAGATCCTGTTGGTGGATTTCGGTAGGAAGATAGAGGAGGGGGACACGGTTTCGCTCTCGGTACGCTATGCGGGACGGATAGCGGATAACTTCTGCTATTTGGATATCCCGGCCGAGGTCTTGCAGGAACCGTATGAGAAGGAACTACTGAAGATAGATAAGAAATATAGTTTCCAGACACCCGACTATGTGCTGTTTACACCCGAGACATATTGGTATCCCCGTCCCGGCACAGCATACAGCGACGTGAGTCCGGATTGGCAGCAGACCTATTTCAGCCGTTTCCGGTTAGATGTGAAGCCGCTGCCCGGGCTGGTTGCCGTTTCACAGTCGGGTAATGCCCCCTATCAGTCTGTTTCGCTGATTATCGGGCGGTATGAGCAGAAGAGCTTCGAGAGCGACAGTACGCTTTATAGCGTGTGGCATATAAAGGGGCACGATTATTATGAGGCGGCTTTCGATTCGATTCGTGATACGATTCCGGGGCTTGTCCGCAACCAGCGGGACAATCTGGAACGTACTTATAAACTGAGCTATCCGTTCGACCGCTTCTCGGTGGTGGAGGTCCCGGCACAGTTCTACAGCTATGTCCGTTCCTGGTCGCAGGCGCAGGAGGTTGTGCAGCCCGAGATGGTTCTTTTTCCCGAAATGGGGTGTATGTTCAACCAGATGGACTTCGTCAGGAGCAAGAAAAACCAGTTGAGATGGGCGAAACGCGGAGGGCGGGAGATTAGCGAGGAGGAGGCGGAGATACGGACGTTGAACAGTTTCCTGTGGATATTCTCGCAGACGGAGGGTAATTATAACTTCTCTTCCGGCAGCCGGGGTAAGTTCAATATCTCTTCCCAGAGCAATCCTTATCTGTTGTTTCCCGAGCTTTATAATTTCCGGTATAATATTTATTCATCCGTATGGCCTGTTACGAACCGTATCATCGAGCTTTACCTGCAAAAAAAAGCCGATAACAACGGTTGGGAGCGGGAGATTAACGGCATCAGTAATAACGAGAAGGCGAACCTGCTGATGGAGAAGCAGTCGTTTAAGGAGCTGCTGTCCGATGTTGAACATCGTGATTTGCTGAACAATATTATCAGTCTGAAAGGTTACAGCCTGTTTGCCCCTGCCGAGGTGAATATCGGGGTCAGCCTGTTCCGCGATTCCCTGTATGCCGTGTTGGGGCGGAATGAGTTTAAAAATATTCGCTTCGAGTCTCTGCTCGATACGTTAGGGATGATCAGCCGCTCCGATATCCGTTCGGGTATTTCCGGTTGGGAACGTCCGACGCCACTTCCTTTCTATACGATCGGACAGCCCGGGGTGACGAAGATAACGAATAAGGGGCAGGAGAGTTTTGTGTTGAAACAGTTGGTGAGCAATAATTCCGATTACGACGGGATGCTCCAGCTCGATATACAGGCCAGGGGCAATGGTCCGGATATCGATCCGCGCACCAGCCGGAAACTTCCGCTTGCCGCCCATCAGACCAAGCTGTTGGTAACCGTTTGGGAAGATGCGCCTGTCCAGGTGGATGTCAATACGCTGATATCCGGCAATCTGCCGAATGTGCTGAACCTGCCTATTACCAATATCCCGGAAGAACGGGAGCGTGCGATCGATCCGGAAGGGGATTTTATCGTTCGGGACTTTTCTCCCGAGGCGGAAGGGGAGGTGATCGTTGATAATGAAGATGCGCTTTTCTCCCTATCCGAACCGGCTGTTGTCGGGCTGCTGCCCAAATGGCTCGACAAGGTGGAAGACACCTCCTTCAAGTATGCCGGCGTTTCCCCCTGGCGCGCTCCGCTTCAGTGGACGGCGACGACGAATGCGGCTTACTACGGCCGCTATATCCGTTCCGCTTATGTCATCAAGAGTGGCAACGGGAACCAGACGGCTACCTGGAAAGTGCCTGTCCCGGCTGCCGGGCAATATGATGTCTATTATTATGTTTCCAAGGATAACGAACTGAAGTATAGTAAGCAGGCCGGCGGGGAATATCACTTCAAGGTGGCCTATGATGAGGAGAGCGAAGATGCGTATATAGATTTGAAGAAGGCGAATGAAGGCTGGGAGCCTTTGGGGGCTTACTACTTCAGCGGCGATACGATCCGGATCACCCTCACGAACGAGTGCAAGCTCCGGAGTGTTACGGCCGATGCGGTCAAAATAGTAAAACGATATTAATTAGTAGATTACGATACATGATGCAAAGAGAGTTACTATCCATGAAAAAGATGCTGCTGACAGGCCTTGCCTGCCTGAGCCTGTCGGTTCCTTCCTACGGGCAGATCGCGCTGACGATCGAGAAGGCGATGGATATTGCGGAAGAGAACAGCCCTTCCCTGCGTCGTTCCCACATGAACCTGGAACGCTACCAGCAGAACCTGGTTGCACAGCGGGCCTCCCTGAAATCGAGGTTCTCGCTGAACCTCAATCCGGTGGACTATAGTAAGAGCCGTAGTTTCGACAACCGTCTGTCGCAATGGTACACGAATGAGAGATTCAGTACGAGCGGGACGTTCCAGGTCGACCAGCCGATCTTGTGGACGGATGGTGTCCTTTCGCTGATCAACCGCTTCGGATGGCAGGACAACAATTCCAATATAGACGGGACGAAGACCAGCAACAAGGCTTTCAGTAATGACCTCTATCTGCAACTCTCACAGCCTATCTTTACCTATAACAAGCGCAAGATGGAACTGCAACAGATCGAATATGACTACGAGAATGCCAATATCAGCTATGCCCTGCAACGGCTCAATACGGAGAAAGACATCACCCAGCAGTTCTATTCCGTCTATATGGCGCAAAGCCAGCTGGCCATTACGAAGGAAGAACTGACCAACGCACAGCAGAGCTATGATATCATCAAGAATAAAGTCGAAGCCGACTTGGCCGCCCGCGATGAACTGTTCCAGGCGGAGGTAAACTTAGCATCCGCCCGTTCCTCTATGGAAGAGCAGCAGGTATCGCTCGAAAACGCGAAAGACCAGCTGAAGCAGACGTTGGGGATGAACCTGGACGAAGACCTGATGGTCTTTGCCGAAGTGCAGATCAAGCCGGTGGAGGTGAACTTAGAAAAGGCGATCCAGCATGGCCTTGAGTCGCGCCTCGAACTTCGCCAGCGGGAGATCGAGAGCAAGGAACTGGCTTTCGACATGATCAAGACAAAGGCGTTGAATGAATTTAAGGGCGACATTTCGCTTTCGTTCGGTCTGATCGGTGATAACCGCCACCTGGACCAGATCTACAACAATCCGACGCAGAACCCCCGTGTCGCGATCACCTTCTCCGTCCCTATCTTCGATTGGGGAGAAAAGAAAGCCCGTGTCAAGGCGCAGGAGGTAGCCCAGAAGATCAACCAACTGGAATTTCACGAAGACAAGGTGAGCATCGAGCTGAATATCCGTCAGACCTGGCGCAGCTTGGAGAACCTGCTTTCGCAGATCAAGATTGCCGAACAAAACGTGCTGAATGCCCAGCGTACCTACGACCTGAACCTGACCCGCTACCGCGAAGGCGATATCACCGGTATGGACATGAACCAGTTCCAGACGCAGCTTTCCAATAAGAAGATTGCCTACACGCAATCGCTTATCAACTATAAAATCGAATTGTTGAACCTCAAAATACTTTCCCTCTACGACTTCGAGCACGATGTGGCTGTTGTCCCGATGAAAGATTTAATAACGAAAAAATAATATGAAATATTCAATCACCTCTCTTCTGTTGTTGGCTGTTTTACTGGCCGGTTGTAACAATCAGCCGCAGAACACGCAGAACGATATTGCAACCCCTGTCTCCGTGATGGAACTCAAGAAAGGTTCTATCAGCAAGTTGGTCAATACCACCGGGACGGCACAGCCCACCTACGGCGTCACCCTCAATTCCGAGATGAGCGGCCTGTATAAGTTACAGACGAACCCGCGTACCGGTAAGCCCTTTAAGTTGGGTGATCTCGTTTCCAAAGGGCAACTGATCGTCCGCCTCGAAGACAAAGAGTATGAGAACGGCATTGCGATCGACGCCAAAGAACTGAGCCTCGAAATAGCCGAGCAGGAGCAGGTGAAGCAGAAAGCCCTTTACGAAAAGGGCGGTGTGACGCTTAGCGAGATGCGCAATACGGAGGTAAAGGTGACGAACGCCCGCTACGACTTCGAGAACGGTAAGCTCAATCTGGAAAAGATGAACATCACGGCTCCTTTCGACGGTGTGATTGTCGACCTGCCGCATTATACTTCGGACGTCCGGATCGAGCAGGGAAAACCGGTTGTCGGCATCATGGACTATGCCCGCATGTATATGGACATCAACCTGCCGGAAAGTGCTATCGGATATGTGAAGGCGGATCAGCCGGTCCGTATCACCCACTATACTTTGCCGGAAGATACGATCAAAGGGGTGATCAGCGAACTGTCGCCGGCTATCAGCTCCGAGACGCGTACTTTCAAGGGAAAGATACTGATCCAGAACGACGGCCTCAAACTCCGTCCCGGAATGTTCGTCAAGGCGGATATCATCGTCAACAAGGCGGACAGCGCCATTATCATCCCGAAAGATGTGATCCAGTCCAACCGTCGTACCAAATACGTTTACATCGTTGAAAAGAACACCGCCCTGCTTCGGGAACTGAAAACCGGCCTCGAAGACGATAAGAACATCCAGGTCCTGGAAGGCCTGAAGGAAAACGATAACTTAGTGGTGAAAGGCTTCGAGACGTTGAAGGAGAATGCGAAGGTAAAAGTACAGAAATAATGTGCCAATATGCCAATGTGGCGCTTCGCTAAATATGCGAATGAATTGGTATATTTCATTGGCACATTGGCATATTAGCACATCAGCACATTATTAATATGAAAAGCATTATCAAATTTGCAGTAAGCAACCCGGTCACTATCTGCATGCTCGTACTGGCGATCCTGCTGTTGGGCAAGATATCCTACGACCAGCTGGCTGTCGACCTGCTGCCCGACCTCAATAACCCCCGGCTCTTTATCGAGCTGAAGGCAGGCGAGCGTCCGCCGGAGGAGATAGAGAAGCAGTTCGTCAAGAATATCGAATCGATGGCGATACGCCAGAGCGATGTGACGCAGGTGTCGTCCGTGATCCGTGCCGGTTCTGCCCGCATCACCGTCGAATATACCTGGAAGAAGGATATGGACGAGGCTTTCCTCGATTTGCAGAAAGCGATGAATCCGTATGCCCAGAACAAGGATATCACCGAACTGAAGATCACGCAGCACGACCCGAACCAGTCGCCCGTCGTCCTGATCGGCCTCTCGCACCGCAGCATTACCGATATGGCGGAGCTCCGCAAGGTGGCCGAGAGCTATATCCGTAACGAACTGATCCGCCTGGAAGGTGTTGCCGATGTCACGCTGTCCGGCGATGAGGTCAGTACGCTGACGATCCGTACCGATCCCTATAAGTTGGATGCCTTTAAGCTGACTGTTAATGATATTTCCTCCAAGATAGAAGCCAACAATCAGAGCATCTCCGGCGGCCGAGTCAGCGAGTTAGGATTGCAATACCTGGTAAAGAGTTCGAGCCTCTTTGTGACGGAAAGCGATTTCGAGAACCTGATCGTCGGCTATAAGGCGGTCAAGGCGGAGGAAACTGCTTCGGCAACAGCCGGTACTGCCGGGAGCACGACGGCAGGAAGTGTCGATAAGGCGCCGATCTTTTTGAAAGAAGTTGCCGATGTCCGTTTTGAGAATGCACGGCCGGAGAATATTGTCCGTATCAATGGCGAGCGCAGCATCGGGCTGTCGGTCTATAAGGAGATGCGGTTTAACACCATAAAGGTGGTAGATGGCGTGATCCGCCAGTTGGGGATGATCGAACAGGCGTTGCCCGGCTACCGTTTCCAGGTGATTACCAACCAGGGAACTTTTATCAAGAATGCGATCGGGGAGGTGAAGAACAGCGCCGTGTTAGGTATTATCCTGGCGGTAATCATTATCTTCGTTTTCCTCCGTCGATTAGGGACGACGCTGATTGTCAGTCTGGCGATCCCGATCTCGATCGTTGCCACGTTCAACCTGATGTTCTTCAATCATCTTACCCTGAACATCATGACACTCGGCGGTCTGGCCCTCGGGGCGGGTATGCTGGTCGACAATGCGATCGTAGTGATCGAGAGTATCTTCCGTAACCAGGAGAAAGGGATGACAGTGCGCGAAGCTGCCATTACGGGAACGTCCGAAGTGGCGGGGGCTGTTATCGCCTCGACGCTGACGACGATTGTCGTGTTCCTGCCGATCGTCTACCTGCATGGCGCCTCCGGAGAGTTGTTTAAGGACCAGGCCTGGACGGTGACCTTCTCGTTAGTATCGTCGCTGTTTGTGGCGGTGTTGGTGATCCCGATGTTGTATGACTGGATTACCGGACGACGGGATAATGGTGATGGCGTGGGTGGCGTATGTAGAGACGCACGGCCGTGCGTCTCTACGGTCGAAACGACGACGGTGGATACAACGCAGACGGTAATTGGCATTCGGATTACCGCCTACGCCCCCTTCCTGCGTGCCCTCTTGCGGCATCGTTGGGTGGTGATCGGCTGTGCCGTGGGGTTGATTGCGCTGGCGGGTTTGCTGGTGCCTTTTATCGGGACGGAGTTTATGCCCCGGGCGGAGAGCCGGGCTTTCACGGCTGTTATCAAGCTACCGGAAGGGACTCCATTAGAACGTACCGCTTCGGCTGTCGGGAACTTAGAAACATTGATGCACACCATTTCGCAGGATTCGCTCTGTACGATCTACAGCCATATCGGGTCGGGGAGCGGTTCGGAGAATGATATATTCGAAGGTGAGAATACCGCCGTTATGAAAGTGATCCTCTCGCCTTCCTGCCCTGTCCCGCCGGAGGTGGTCATGGAACAGTTCGTGCAGACCACTGAAAACACCGAAGGATTGGAAATCACCCTGAAGCAGGAAGAGAACTCCCTCAGCTCACTCTTAGGCAGCGAAGGCGCTCCCATTGTCGTTGAGGTGAAGGGAGAGGAGCTGGACGAGATCGCCGCCCTTACGGATGAGGTAAAGCAGCGTCTCGGGGATGTCAGGGGCATCTATAACATCCAGTCGTCCGTCGAAGACGGCGCCCCCGAGGTGACGATCTCCGTCGACCGTACGGTTGCCGGTATCAATAACGTAAGCGTCTCGACCGTTATCGAGCAGTTGAAGCAGCAACTCACCGGCCTGGAATCCGGCAAGATGGAGTACAGGGGAGAGATGCGCGACATCCTGATCAAAGTGCCCGACATCACCCTGCGTGACCTCGGTGCACTCGTGATACGGAGCGGCGAGAAGGAATTCCGCCTGCAGGAGATCGCCACGATCACCCATTCACAGGCGCCGAAGGAGATCTTCCGCCGCAACCAGAACCGTATCAGCAAGGTGACCGCCAGCCTCGACGCCGGGCATTCGCTCGACCGTGTTGCCGCCGATATACGGCTTGCCGTGAAAGATATCGATCTGCCGAACAACTATTCGATCACCGTCACCGGAGAAGAAGAGAAACGTCAGGAGTCCATGAACAGTCTCCTGTTCGCCCTTGCCCTATCGGTCATCCTGGTCTATATGGTGCTTGCTTCGCAGTTCGAGTCGCTGTTGCATCCTTTTACGATCCTGCTGACGATTCCGTTGGCGGTCGTAGGGGCGATCCTGTTGTTCTTCCTGACCGGTACGACGATCAACATGATGGGTGTGATCGGTATCGTGATGCTGGTCGGTATAGCGGTGAACAATTCGATTATCCTGGTCGACCGCATCAACCAGTTGATACAGGCCGGTATGCCGCTCGACGATGCGATAGTGGAGGCTGGCAGCCAGCGTATCCGCCCGATCCTGATGACCACGCTTACGACGATCCTCGTCCTCCTGCCGATGACGTTCGGTTTCGGGGAAGGCGCATCGCTCCGTTCGCCTATGGCGATAGCGGTGATCGGGGGGCTTGTCACCTCGACGGTCATGAGTTTAGTGGTGATACCGTGTGTTTATTACGTGTTTGAGAAGATGAAAAGAAGATAAGTATGAACTTTTTACTACATAGAAGGATTGCGATCTGCATGCTGTTTATAGCCCTGACAGGCCTTGGCTATGTCTCGTATAAGCAGTTGCCCGTCGAGTTGCTGCCCAATGCGGAGCTGCCGATGCTCTTCGTACAGGTGTCTGCCCAGCAGGATATGGACCCGTCGTATGTGGAGTCGGAAGTCATCATCCCGCTCGAAGGTGCGATCGGCACGATAGGCGGTGTGGAACAGATCGAATCGCAGGTCGACAGCCGCCAATCCTCTATCAAGATAGACTTCAAGCCGAACGTCAATTTCAAGATCACCGCCCTCAAGCTACAGGAGAAGATCAACGAGACAGCCTCGACGCTGCCCGAAGGTTTCACGGTACAGATACAGAAGATAGACGTCTCGATGCTCAGCGGCGGCTTCATGTCGTTGCAGGTGCGCGGTTCGGGCGGTACCGATCGTGTCCGTAACCTCGTGGAGAAGGAGATACGTCCCGACCTGGAGAACATCGACGGGATCGCCTCGGTCAACGTCTACGGAGGCCGCGAGAAGGCGATCGAAGTGCAGCTCGACCCCGATGCCTGCAAGGCGCTTAACCTGACACCCTCCACAATCAGTGGCATCCTGACGCAGAACACGCAGGAGAAAGCCTTTGTCGGCTACGCCACAGAGCCTGACGGAAAGTATTTCGTGCACGTCGACTCGCCCTACGCCGAAGTGTCGGACCTCGAGAACATTGTCGTTGCTCCCGGCCCTATCCTGCTGAAAGACATTGCCACGATCTTTTTCGACAAGAAGGAGGAGACCAGCTATAGCCGTGTGAACGGGAAAGATGCCGTCTCCGTCTCCCTGCTTGCCGACTCGCAGGCGAACCTGATCCAACTGTCTCACCGTACGACAGCCGTCATCGACCGCTTGAACGAACAGCTTGCCCCACTCGATCTCTCGATCGTGGTGGAGAGCAACCAGGCAGAGACGATGGAAGACAATATCGACCAGATTATTCATCTTGCTCTCGTAGGCGGCTTGCTTGCCGTTCTTATTCTTTGGCTTTTCCTGAAGAACCTCCGGTTGGTGTTCTTCATCGCCCTTTCCATTCCGATCTCGGTCTATACGGCGTTCAACTTCTTCTACGGGGCAGGGATCTCGATTAACAGCCTGACGCTGGTCGGTATGGCGTTGGCGATCGGTATGCTGCTGGATAATAGTGTGGTCGTCTTAGAGAACATATACCGTCTTTCGGCTGCCGGTAAGAGTCCTGAACAGTCGGTGACGCAAGGTACGCGGGAGGTCTGGCGCTCTATCTTAGCGGCTACGCTGACGACAGTCACGGTCTTCCTGCCCTTCGTCTTTTCCGATAACTTCCTGATCAAGCTTATGGGACACCATATCGGCGTCTCGATCATCTCTACTCTGACAATCTCCCTCATCGTCGCCCTCCTCTTCATCCCGATGGCGACCTATACGGTGTTGAGGCGTAAACGGAAAGTGGACACTGTCTTTTACGAGAAGGTGTCTGTGACGCAGCGGCCTGTGCAGATATACTTAGTGCTGTTGAAGACCTGTATGCGGAATCCGGGTGTGACGATATTCGGGGCTGTCATCCTGCTCTTCGTCTCCCTGATCCTCTCGATCTCCCTCAATATACAGGACCGTAAAGAGGTGGAGAACGACCGTTTCAGCATCTACGTGACCATGCCGACAGGCAGCACGTTAGAGAATGCCGACCAGGTGGTCCGCGTCATTGAAGAACGCCTTGCCGAGTTCCCCGAGAAGCAAGACCTGATCAGCCGTATCCGCGAGACGGATGCTGAACTGACGTTTGTCCTCAAAGAGGATTACCAGAAGATCGGGAAACGCAAGATCTCCGATATCAAGTCCGACGTGCAAACCCGCCTTCGGGCTATTAACGGTGCCGAGATATCCTTATCCTCTCCTTCGGGCGGAGGTCAGGGCGGAGCCTTTGGTGGAGGTAGCGATATGTCCGGTATGGGCGGTTTCATGCGCCTCCTCGGAATGGGTGAGAACCGTGAACGAATCGTCATCAAAGGTTCCGACTTCGACCGTATGCAGCGTGTGGCGGAAGACTTCCGTTACTACCTCGATGAGCAGGAGTTCATCCGCAACACCCGTGTCTCCTACAACCGCCGCCAGCCGGAGATCCGGCTCGGCTTCGACCCGATCCTGCTCACCTCCTTCGATATCTCCCGTCAGAATATATCCTCCGGCCTCGCCTCGCTGAACCCGGAGATGTCTTCCGGAACATCCTTTAAGGTCGGCGAAGACACCTACGACATCATCATCCGCAACCGGGAGAACCGGACGGAAGAAGAGTTAGAAGCTGAAAAGAAGCAGGACAAGACCGTCGACGACCTCCGCGAAGTACGCATCCCGAATGCATCCGGCGGACTGCACCGCCTCGAAGACATCGCCACGATCGACTATGGCCGGGGACGTGCCCGCATCACCCGTGTGAACCAGGACAAGCAGATCGAACTGTTCTATTCCTTCTCGCGCGATGTGGAAGACTCCAAAGACCTCCTCGAAGGCTACCGCTCGGATATCGACCAGTTGGTGGCGGGCTATAACCTCCCGTCGGGTGTGGCGGTCGAGGTGTTCCATGAGGAAGATACTTTTGCCGACTTCAAGTTCCTCCTGCTGGCAGCCTTTATCCTGATCTTTATGATACTGGCCTCGGTGTTCGAATCCCTTGCGACGCCGTTCGTCCTGCTGTTCTCCATTCCGTTAGCGGCTATCGGTTCTTTGTTAGCGTTGCTGCTGACGGGCAACAGTCTGCTGAATAATGCGAATGTGATGATCGGCTTCCTGATCCTGTTAGGTGTTGTGGTGAACAATGGCATTATCCTGATCGACTATGCCAATATTCTGCGGCGGCGTGGCTATCGCCGTAACCGGGCTTTGATGACGGCAGGGCTGTCGCGTATCCGTCCGATCCTTATAACCTCCATTACGACGATTGTCGCCATGTTCCCGATGGCGATGGGCAATGACGAGTATGCCGGTGCGATCGGTGCGCCTTTCGCCATTACCGTGATCGGAGGCCTGTCCTTCTCGGCGTTGCTGACGCTGATCCTGATTCCGACTGTCTGCATGGGGCTGGAAAACACGTTGCAGTGGTACCGGGGCCTGTCGCCGAAGGTATGGGTGTTGCACGGCGTGCTCCTTGTGGCAGGCATGAGCTGCATCTATCTATATGGCGGCAGCCTGTTGTGGCAATCTATCTATGGAGTGGTGTTGTTGGCCGGTATTCCGGGCATGACTTATTTTATGCAGACCAGCTTGCGCCGTGCCCGTTCGAAGGTGATCGACCCGGAGGCGGACATCCATATCTCCGTCCGCAACTTAGTGAAGATATACGACTGGCCGGGACGTGTCAGCCGCCAGTGGCGGAGCGGTCTGCTGATCCGTCGACGGTTGGGCTTGGAGAAAAGCTACCTCGTTCCCGCGCTTGACGCGGGATCGCAAAAGAACAACACCGATCCCTCTTCTGATGATGCAGACACCGCCAGTACCTCTGCGATCCCGCGTCAAGCGCGGGAAAGGGGGTTCTTTATGGAACTGAGCTGGCAATTTGCCCTCTTGGGTTTCGCCATCTGGTTCACCTGGTTCTTTATCGGGAGCAGGCTGTGGATCTTTATCCTATCCTTTGCGATCTATGCCGCCACGCTCTATCTGTGGAGGAAGGTGCGCGAATACCTCTACTGGCGTTTTGCCGGAAGCCGTACGGTGAGGATTCTCAACCGTGTCATTTTCTGGAGCATCCCGCCGCTGATTCTTTTTGCCCTGTTCCGCAGGTTGGACAATCCGAACTTCGTCAGTACCGTCGGGCTGCTGTGGGCGTTCTGTATTGCCGTCTATGTGACTGCCGGTTACCTGTTTGAGAAGGAGATCAATATCGAGCGTGTGAAGGGACGCTTTGCCGGACTCCGCCGTTCGTGGTTCCGGTTGGTGAAAGGCATCCCGCTGATCGGCAAACGCCGCCGTCCGTTCAAGGCGCTCCGGGGCGTGTCGTTCGAGATCCGTACCGGTATGTTCGGCTTGTTAGGACCTAACGGAGCGGGTAAATCCACCCTGATGCGCATCATCTGCGGCATCCTGGAGCAGAGCTACGGAAGTATCTGGATCAACGGGCTCGACACCCGCATCTACCGGGAAGAGCTGCAGAGTCTCATCGGCTTCCTGCCGCAGGAGTTCGGGACGTACGAGAATATGTCGTCGTGGGAGTTCCTCGACTACCAGGCGATCCTGAAAGGCCTTGTTGACAGTGCTGTCCGCCGTGAACGCCTCGAATATGTCCTTAAAGCCGTCCATATGTACGACCGCAAGGACGAGAAGATCGGCTCTTTCTCCGGTGGTATGAAACAGCGTATCGGTATCGCCCTGATCCTGTTGCACCTGCCGCGTATCTTAGTGGTCGACGAACCGACAGCCGGACTCGACCCGCGCGAACGCATCCGCTTCCGTAACCTGCTGGTCGAGTTGAGCAAGGACCGTATCGTCATCTTCTCCACCCATATCATCGAAGATATATCCAGCTCGTGCAGCCAGGTTGTCGTGATCAACAAGGGTGCCCTGCGTTACTTCGGCGACCCGGTCGATATGGTCGGTATGGCCGCCGGTAAAGTCTGGCAGTTCGATATCGACAAGACAGCGTTTGAACAAGCATTAGATAAATCCCGTATCGTCAACCATATCCAGAAAGACGACCGGATCCGGGTCCGCTACCTCTCCGCCGCCTCCCCCTACGAAGGTGCGGTGCAGGTCGAGCCGAACCTGGAAGATGCATATTTATGTTTATTAAAAGGATTATAGGATGACACTGAAACAACTCATATCCCTCTTGCCCCGCCTGGTTAAGTATAACCTGAAGATCATCTTTGCCGGGAAATTTATCTGGTTCCTGCTGGCGGCATTCCTCTTCTTCGCCTTGTTCATGTTCCAGAGCGCCTGGAACCGGGTGGAGATCAACGAAGGGCTGATCTATAACCTCCTGATGTTCCCCTGCGTCCTGTTAGTGTTCTATCCCGCCGTGTTCGGCATCCAGAACGATGAGGACAGCCGGATATTGGAGATACTTTTCGGTATCCCCAACTATAAATATAAGGTATGGGGCATCCGTCTTTTGATGATCTACGTGGCGATCTTCGTGATCCTGATCGCCTTCTCGTGGTTAGCTACGCTGTTGCTCTATCCCGTCAATCCCCTTGAGATGGCCACGCAGCTGATGTTCCCGATCCTTTTCTTCGGCAACCTCGCCTTCATGTTTTCCACCATTACCCGAAGCGGTAACGGGACGGCTGTCCTGATGATCGTCATCGGTATCGTCCTCCTGATCTTCAGCAATACCCCCCTGATCGAGCGTTCCTTCTGGAACATCATGCTCAACCCCTTCTCCATCCCCCGTAATTTCCTGCCGGTCATCTGGGAAGGCATCATCATCAAAAGCCGCATCTTCCTCCTCGTCGCCAGTATCGTCTGGATGCTCATCGGCCTGTTGAACTTGCAAAAGAGGGAGAAGTTCGTGTGACTTTCAACTATTCGAGGGGGGCTTATTGTGAAAAACGCATTTTTTAGGTTCGGAAGACATCCGAAATCATATAAATGTTAATCCGCTTTTTCGACGTCAAAAAGGAGCTTTTTACTCTTTTTCGGGAGTTTATTGCCGTGAAGTCGGACTTTATTTCATTTTCATGGGACTTTATCGCCATGAGGACGGT
This sequence comes from Parabacteroides sp. AF48-14, assembly GCF_003477465.1. Classification (NCBI taxonomy): domain Bacteria; kingdom Pseudomonadati; phylum Bacteroidota; class Bacteroidia; order Bacteroidales; family Tannerellaceae; genus Parabacteroides; species Parabacteroides sp. AF48-14. The sequence goes on along the minus strand of NZ_QUDI01000039.1, from coordinate 7,553 downwards.
CGTCGTACCCTATGAAGACGGTCGCCATTTCAATGAAGACGGTCGCGAAGGCGATGAGGACGGTCGTCATGGCAACAAGCCTCCAAAATATCCTTGGGATATTTGGAACGCTGTTCGTCTTCGTTCGCAAATATTCGATTCTCCGGGAGTTAAGCTTTATCACTTTGACGGCGTTTCCGGTTTTCGGCAATCAAAAAGAATGCCTTTCGGAACGGGCTGCGCACCTCACTTCATCTGTTGTCAGACTGGAAGGGATAATCAATGAAAAAAGTCAAACCAAAATCGACCAAAATTTCAGACGAAATAGAAAAACGGCCAGAGAAGGGGGTTATTGTAATTAATCCGATCTTGAACCCGTTCGTCAGCGAGTGACTTTTTTTCTAATTAGGTGAAAATTTCACAATAAAAGAAGCCTTCGACAAAGGCCATATTCTCGGAATGGAAAAAGATCAGTTGAATCAGCTCTTATACGTTAGTGTAAAAAAGTGCTGATCTTACGAATCACGAGTGGTAAGCGTTGGTATAATGTATTGAAAATCAATAAAATTACAACGGTAAACGTGTGTAGTATGGAAGTTGCGGAACGTGCGGAAAACTCTCTTGGAAAAGTGTATTTTGTAAAAATACATTTAGAAAACCCTCGGCAGCTTTTCATTCAAAAATGTAAGTGTTTTACTGCAAATGCTATTATCTTTTGAATATCAACGCATATTTGCAAAGCAAAAATCTACTTGAAAAATGACTAAAAAAAAACGTTCGTTTATTTTAGTCATCAAAAGTCTACATTTTTTTTCAATCTTCCAAATTTTTTCAAAATAAAAAACTCCTTGATTTTCAAAACTTGTCTCATTATTTTGTAGAAAAATGCTCCAAACCCGCATCCAGCCTAAAAATGACTAAAAAAAAGGAACGTTTTTGGTCATCAAAATACAGAAAATCACACTTGTTAACTACTATTTGTAGGCGTACATTGTATAGGGTAAGTTAATAGAGCGATGATAGGGTACAGAATTTTATTTCAATCAATAAACTCATTATTAATACTTTAATTAAAAATGTTATGAAGAAAAGATTACTTATGTTGCTCGCTGCCTTTATGGCGGTGACGAGTGTGGGGTGGGTGCATGCGCAGACTGACCCAACGGATGATGGTTACATAAAGACCGATAGTGGTTATACAGTGACTACTGCGGTAGGGCTGCAAAATGTATTGAAAGCAGTTAGTGAAGCTACGACAATTACTCTGGCTAATGATTTGGACATCTCCCAGCTGAAAGTTATGGGAGGAAATGGTGAAAAAGGAGATTTCCAGGGTATCTTCTTCCTTGATAAGAAGGTGGAATTGACTATCGATGGGCAGAAGCACAAAATCTACGGTACAAATACTATACAGGGGACAACAGCCTCGAATACCGGTGCTGCAATAGATAAATATGAGGGTAAAACTTATGTTTTCTATTTACAGAACAGTGATAGTAAAGTTACATTCAAGGATTTGACAGTTGGGAATACGAATATTGTCGGCTTTAACTTTTTCGCGATGACGAATCTCGTGTTCGAGAATGTGAATGTGTTTGATAATGCAGAAGGTGGTGTTCATCTGAACTCTTCAAAGCTGGATGCGACAAATATAAATACTCGTGGCAATGGTAAGTTTGCTATTAAGTTATCTCGTGAGACTGCAAAATTGCCGGGTTTAAATATGCATGGAACTTATTTCTTTGAGGAAACAGATGTTCCTGTGATTGCTTATTTTGATAGGAAGGCTTATCAAATGTCGGCGGCAGGTGATACTCCTACGCCAGAAGAATTTAAGGCGATGGTCACATTCGACAAAGAAGACACATTTACTCATACCTGGTGGGATGCTGATAAAGCAACGTTGCATACAGAAAAGAACAGTTTGCCGGTTCGTGCATGGACATTCCAGAATAAACAGTCGATTAGTAAAGTCGCAACTTTGCAGGCTATGTTTGGTGATGACTTTGCGACTATACATAATATCCAGTTGGCTGCAGGTGAATATGTCCTTGACAAACAACTTGTCATTAACAGGTCTGTGAATATTATGGGTAGCGAAGAAAGCGGAACGCCTAAAACAATTTTGAAAGCGAATGCTAATGCTACATGGCCTAAGCAACCAAATAATAGTGACAAACTTGACAATAGCAAAGCTAATTTAGTTACTATAGTGGATGGAACTGCCGGCTCAGATGTTATTTTGAGTAATCTTATTATACAGGGTTCAATGGCTGCCGGTATCAATGCACAGTCACCAATGACAACTAAACTGAATAATGTCACTTTGGATGGTAATGCAACTGCCGGTTTGTTGGTTCACTCAGCAGTAGAAGCAAGGAGCTTATATACAAAAAACAATGTTTGGGGTGGTGTGAATATCGACAAAGGAACTCCTGAATATTCTCCCTCTTTCGATTTTGACTACTCTGTCTTTACAGAACAATCCAAGATATGGTCAGAAGATACAACAACAGAACCAGCACAATTGGTAAAGGCTCCGGCTGATTGGACTTCATACGTTGGTGTACAGGGAACAAATTCGAAGGAGATGCGATATTGGACGAATTCGAAACTGACGTTTGAGTTCTATCAGCAATTTCCGAATAAACCTGCGAGCTGGAATAGTGGATATACATTTATTTATGCAAATGGCCAACCGATCACTATAGAACAAGGTTCAACAACAGATCTTGTTAAGATCAGCGTAGATAATACAAGTGATTTTCTGGAAGTGGAGACAAGCAAGCACCCGGTTATTTTCGGTGGTGCTAAGAACGCAACAGTGAAATCTTCCAAGATTACAATGAAAGGTGGAAAGATCATGAATCTGTTTGGTGGTGGCTACGGAGAAAGCAATGGTAGTACAACTGCTGCAACTGCTGAACCGGCAGGCGTAACAGGTAGTACCGTAATCAATGTTTCCGGTGGTGAAGCTCATAATATCATGGGTGGTGGTTTATATTATTCCAAGTCTAACACGGTGAATATTACAATTAGTAAGGTCACAATGGATGCTAATGCTTGGGTTCTTTGTGGTGGTTTGGAAAGTGGATTGACAACCGCAGGTAAATATCCGGTATTTGATAAATGTACGAATACAGTAAACGAAGGTACTCTGACTATTACAGGCGGTACGTTCTGTTATATCGGTATTGGTGGTACAGATGGCTGGGGCGGTTATGTGAAGAAAGCTACGGCTAATATCAGTGGAACTACTTCTTTAGTTGGTATCTTTGGTAATGGTTCGAATGGCGCTTCTGATGATGTAATAGGTACTTTGACCGGATGTACGTTTACAAATATGGGAAATGACTATCCGACGGAAATTGCCAGTATCAATCGTGGACATGTGAAAAATGTTACGTTGAACTTTAATAAATGTACATTCCCGGAGAGTGTCGTTGCTTATATTGGTGGAACAACAAATTGGAAGAAAGATTATAAAAGTTCCGGTGTTGAAGTTGTTCCCCCTGGTACGATTTCTTTCTCTTTTGATAAGGAATGTACGAATATTCCGACAATGGGTCTGAGCGACGGTCTGGAAAATGCAAATGTTACAGTAGAAGGTGCTCCTGTTAAAGTAGCTTCTTTCAACAATGGTGCAGATGCTGCTAAGACTGCCTTTACAATTGCAAAAGATAAGACTTGGAATCTGAATGGAGGTTTGACGGTGGATGAAGGCTCTTCCTTAACTAACAACGGTACCCTGAACGTTGCCGCTTCTTCCGCTGAACAATTGACCGCAGCATTAGCAGTCAAAGCCAACCGTATCAACCTGGATGCAAAGGATTATACGCTTACTTCTAATCTAAAAATTACTAATCCGATAGTTTTAGCTGGAACAGTTGGAGCAGATAATAAGATGACAACTCTTACACAGACAACGCAAGTTGAATCTGCTGCAGAAGGTGATAATCTTGTTACTATCGAATCTGTAAAGGGTGATCTCGTATCATTGGAAAACATTGCAATTACGAAATCTGATAATTTCGGTTTGCATGTGTTCAGTTCTGACAGTGTGAAACTGACAAATGTAACTTTGTCCGGAAACAAAGCCGGTGGTCTTTTGGTAAACGGTTCAACGGTTACTGCTGATAAGTTGACTACAAAGGATAATGCTTGGGGTGGTATTGAAGTCGGCAAGGGAAAAGATGTAACTACCGATCCTAAGTTGATCATCTCCAACAGTACATTAAATGAAACGTCTCAGATCTGGGCCGATACCGATCCAAGTAAGGAAGGTAGCGAAAAGGTTGCCGAATGGGTAGCCGGTGCAGGTTGGAATATGTTTGTAGAACAACCTTCCGGTAAAGATTACAAGCAGACTTTCTGGTCACAAAAGACGAAGATTCAGATTAATGTGACGAAGAGTACGTTCTTCTATGACGGGGAAGTAAAGAAAGTAGAATATACAGTAACACCGAAAGAAGCGAAAGAATCTGTAACTGTTACTTATAAGACAATCGCAGAAGAACCGCAAGTAGTCAGTGCTGATACTCTTAAGAGTGTAGGTTCTTATTATGTAATCTTTACTTGTGACGCAAACAATGATTATCTGGCATTGAACGACACCGTAACGATGTCCATCAATGCGAAAGGTGTTCCCGTTGTTAGTGCAAAACCAAATTACACTGCTGTTGAAGCCGGACAACCTTTGTCTATGTCCTTCCTGGAAGGTGGTAAAGCTGTGGTTAGCGGAAATGAAGTCTTAGGTACTTTCGCCTGGGCTGATGCCAACATGGTTATGGAGGAAGGCGATAACACCTGTGCAGTAGTCTTTACACCTGCTAACCTGGCCGAAATGGAAGTGGCTGTCGATACGATTACCATTAATGCCAAACGTTACTTCACCGTTACAACAGGTGTCAGTGCAAACGGTAAAGCTGTTATTACGAATAAATCGACTTCCAACCGTTATCCAAGAAACACTAAGCTGAACTTTGCGATCACTCCGGAAACGGGATACGAATTTACCGGCTGGAATGATAAGACTGATCATAAAGAAACTTCTTATGAGGTTGGACAGGACACAAGCTTTGTGGCCGGATTTGCAAAGAAGAAGTTTACGGTTACTGTAGCTCCAGGAAACAGCAATACGTTGACAGTAAAATATAAGGATGCAGAAGGTAAAGATCAGACCGTTACTTCTCCGGCTACACTGGACTATGGAACTGTCTTGACTATTACAGCAACAGCTGCTGATAACTATAATGCAGAATCTATCACATCAACAGGTTCTACATTGAGCAAAGGACAGATCTTCCTGGATGCTAACACTACTATTTCTGCAACGTTTGCCCAAAAGCCAGAACAGCCGAAGACAGTAACTGTTACAGCTCCTGTAGGCGGTACGATTCGTCTGACAAATAAAAAGGATGGTAAGGAAATCGTAGCCGGTAGTTCAGTTAAAATTGGTACGGTAATCATTATCGAACGTACTCCTAACAAGGGTTATAAACTGGCGGATGCAGCCCAGGCAAGAACTGAACAGACTGTTCAAGATAATGTGACTATTTCAGCAACTTTTGAAAAAGAAGTCTATACGATCACAGCAAAAACCGGTACAGGCTATAAACTTTCTGTGGATAAATCTACAGGCAACTATGGCGACCAGGTAAATGTAAGCTATCAGGTAAACGCCGGTTACAAAGCTGTTGCCCTGATGGTCAATGCTAAGGAAGTTCCGAACAACAGTACATTTACTTTGACGGAAAATACAACTGTTCAGGCTATCGTAAAGGAAAAGGCTACTGTCGCTGTCAATACGGATAAACAGTCTTACGTTTACAACAGCTACAACCAGGCATTCGTAGTGAAGACTACTCCTGCCGGTTTGGACAGCGTCTCTGTTTCTTATGTGAAGAACGGAACAACCGTTTCCACTCCGATCGATGCCGGTACATACACCGTACGGATCAACCGTCCGGAAGATGAAAACTTCAAGGCATTGAATGCAACAGCTACATTAGAGATCACAAAGGCTCCGATCGTGATTACAGGACGACCGAGTGATGCTAATGGAACGGGTGGTGCTGCTTCTGTTGCAGGTGCATGGACTGCAGGTGATAAGCCTACTGATGCTGTTCAGCCGATGACAAAAGCGGCAAATAACTCTTTTGCAATCTTTACTCCGACCAGCAATAACTATTCAGTTGGTTACTGTGCTCCGGGTAGTAGCTTAGATATGAAAGTCTCTATCACACAATCGGCAGGTGGTACAATCACGGTTTGGGATGGTAACTTGCAGATTGAGGATAACGGAAGTGATAATAATGCTTTGAAGAATACGGAACTTCGTGCCGTTGCAACTCCGGCAGAAGGTTATAAGTTTAGTGGATGGACAAGCGGTATCGAATCTACTTCAGTTCCTTCTACAGCTTCTGCAACGGTAACTCCTACCGATAATATCACTTTCGCTGCAACATTTGTTGCAAAAGCAACATTAGATCCTTCAGTTTCAGAAAATGCTTCTGCTACATACGATGGAACAGCCAAGGGTGGTAATCTGACGATCAGTGCAGGTAGTGTAACAACCGGTTGGTCATACAGCTTCCAGCAGAATGGAATCACTGTTGTTCCGGTAAATGCAGGTAGATATGATGTATTGGTAACACGTGCTGCCGATGCAGATAATAACGCTTGCCGCAAACTGCTTTCCGGTGCATTTACGATTACGAAAGCAACCCCAAGCGTAACAACAGTTCCTGTTGCAACCGTAGTGAAAGGTGCTATGCTGTACAGTGCAGAGGTAACAGGCGGAGCCGCTTCTACGGATGGTACGTTTGTTTGGAAAGATGAAGATGAAGCTATTAGTGCAACCACATCTAAAAAAATGACCTTCGTTCCTTCCGATACGGAGAATTTTGAAAGTGTTGAGGTTACGGGTGTATCTGTTACTGCATCTGATGCTCAGGTAATCTCTTTCGTACAACTTGAAAATGGTACGATCACAGTTAAACGTGGTGAAATAGTCTTGGCATCCGGTGATCCGATTGCAGATGGTGATGTTTTGACGATCTCTGTTCAGCCAGCTTCCGGTTATGAATTGTCTACTTTGACTGTTAACGGTGCAACCAAACAAGAGGATGGAACTTATAAAGTGTCTGGTACTGCTGCTGTTAGTGTTACTGCTACAATGAAGAAGAAATCGACTGGTGGTGTTACTCCCGATCCGGAACCTGTTGCTGTAAACAGTGTCTCTTTGGATAAGACAGAGTTGACTCTTCCGCGTACTGAATCTTATACGTTGGTAGCGACTATCAATCCGTCTGATGCATCTGATAAGAGCGTTACTTGGAAGAGCAGCGACGAAAGCGTTGCTAAGGTGGATGCAAACGGTAAGGTGACTGCTTTGAAGGTGGGTACGGCTACTATCACGGTTACGACTGTGGATGGTGGTAAGACTGCCACTTGCGAAGTAACGGTAGACTTTGCTACCGGCCTTGAAGAAGCCCTTGCCAATACACAGGTATATGCAAAACAGGGTAGTATTTATGTGAATCCGATTCAGCCGCTGCAGCTGACGATTGTGA
>NZ_QUDI01000038.1:0-50661 GCF_003477465.1 Parabacteroides sp. AF48-14 | reverse complement strand
TTATAGCGTTGGGGATCCACCTCTTCCCATTCCGAACAGAGAAGTTAAGCCCAACCACGTCGATGGTACTGCGTAAAAGTGGGAGAGTAGATAGCCGCCGTTTTAAAAGTAAGCATATGCTGAAAAGAATGAAGGAATCAGTCGAAAGATTGGTTCCTTTTTCTGTTTATAGAAGTTAGCAAGTATGATTTTGAACTTTCTTTTGTGGATATTGTAGAATAATTCTACAATCGAGTTTAGTTGTGCTGGTAACGGACTCTTTTATTGTAATGTTATTGTGTTAATAATTAGCTATGTAATGTTTTTTAACGCCTTAATCGCAACAATGGTACGATTATTTCATTCTTATTTTAGAGATAGACGTATAGTAAGTTGAATAGTGAATTATAGATATTAGAAGATGGTAGGAGAAAGATTGGTTAAAGGGGCTGTGTCTTTACTGGCCTTAATGGTATTAACAACGGGATGTCGGCATAAGGATGAGCCTTTTAAACCACTTGTCATAGTGGATAAACCGGCGAAGGAAGATGTACAGATTTTTGGTGAATACGTGGGGCGCATCCGTGCTGCCCGCTTTGTGGAGGTACATGCCCGTGTAGAAGGTTATCTGGAAAAGATGTTGTTTGTAGAGGGGAAAGAAGTGACACAGAATGAGCCTCTTTTTATTATTAATTCGGCTCTTTATAAAGCTAAGGTGGAAAAAGCCAAAGCCCAGCTAAAGAAAAACGAAGCGCAGGCGGCAAAGGCTAAACGTGATGTGGAGCGTTTACAACCCTTGTATGAACAGCATGCTGCCAGCCAGTTGGATCTGGATAATGCATTGGCTTCCTTAGGAGATGCAGAAGCCAATATCGCAATGAGCAAGGCGGATCTGGACCAGGCGCAACTTGAATTGAGTTATACGACGGTCACATCTCCGTTAGCCGGATATATAAGTGAGCGTTTTGTCGATGTGGGTGCTTTGGTTGGACCTGGTGTTAACTCTAAGTTGGCGGCTGTTGTGAAAAGTGATACAGTGTTGGTCGACTTCAAGATGACAGCTTTAGACTATCTGCGTGCCGAACGTCGTAACGTCAAGTTCGGTGAGCAGGATTCTACCCGTTCCTGGCAGCCGACCGTGACTGTTACCTTAGCGGATGATTCCGAATATCCGGTGAAAGGTATTGTCGATTTTGCCGATCCGATCGTCGATCCGCAAACCGGAACCTTCGGTGTTCGTGCCGAACTTCCTAATCCGAACCGGAAGCTCCTTCCCGGTCAGTTTACCAAGGTCAAATTATTGTTGGATGTCCGCGAACGTGCTATTGTTGTACCCCGTAAAGCGATTTCTATCGAAAAGGGAGGAGCTTTTATCTATGTGGTCCGCCGGGATAACGTTGCAGAGAAACGCTTTGTACAGACAGGGCCGGAAATCGGTAATAATATTGTTATAGAACGTGGTTTGGGAGAGAATGAAAAAGTCGTAATCGAAGGCTATCATAAGTTAGTCCCCGGAATGTTGGTACAACCGATACAGGCCGGTGACGATAAAGCGATTGAAGCATTAAGAGCAGAGGAGGAAGGAGAATGAAACCGGGATTCTTTATAGACCGCCCCGTTTTCTCGACAGTACTTTCATTGGTGATCGTTATTGTCGGGGTAATCGGATTGGTGATGTTGCCGGTGGATCAGTATCCGCAGATCACACCGCCGGTAGTGAAGATTAGTGCGACTTATCCGGGAGCAAGTGCCATGACCGTTTCACAAGCAGTTGCCACTCCTATCGAACAAGAGTTGAACGGTACGCCGGGAATGATTTATATGCAGAGTAGCAGCTCCAATTCCGGAGGTTTGACTATTACTGTAACCTTTGATGTGAATGCCAACCCTGATCTTTCGGCAGTGGAAATCCAGAACCGTGTGAAGCTGGCCGAATCCCGTTTGCCGGTCGACGTTGTTCAGAACGGTATTACGGTAGAGAAACAATCCGCCAGCCAGTTAATGACACTTAGCTTGCTTTCTGACGATCCCCGTTTCGATGAAATATACTTGAGTAACTTTGCTACTATCAACGTATTGGATGTCCTTCGCCGTATTCCCGGTGTAGGTCGCGTCTCGAATATCGGTAGCCGTTACTATGGCATGCAGATTTGGGTGTATCCGGACAGGCTTGCCAATATGGGCCTGACAGTGAAGGATCTGCAGAATGCTTTGAAAGAACAAAACAGTGAATCCGCAGCTGGCGAGCTTGGTAAACAGCCCGTCTTGGATGTCGATATAACATTGCCGGTTACAGCCCGGGGGCGTCTCTCTACGGTCAAGGAGTTTGAGGATATTGTTGTGCGTGCCAATCCCGACGGTTCGATCGTCCGCATCCGTGATGTGGCACGTGTGTCGTTGGAGGCTTCTTCCTATTCGACTGAGAGCGGATTGAATGGAAAGAATGCGGCTATCCTCGGTATTTATATGCTGCCGGGAGCGAATGCCCTGGATGTAGCAAAGAATATCAAGGACGCCATGAAGGAAATCAGCCAGAATTTCCCGGAAGGGCTGGAGTACAAGTTTCCCTTCGATGCAACCGAATATATTTCCCAATCTATACATGAGGTCTATAAGACTTTGTTCGAAGCGTTGTTTCTTGTTGTCCTGGTTGTCTTCCTGTCCCTGCAGAACTGGCGCGCTGCATTGATTCCTACGATAGCCGTACCCATCTCTCTGATCGGGACATTCGGTTTCATGCTGATAATGGGCTTCTCGCTCAATATGCTGACACTGTTAGGTTTGATCCTGGCAATCGGTATAGTGGTTGACGATGCGATCGTTGTCGTCGAGAATGTGGAACGCTTGATGAATGAAGAACACCTGACCGCACGGGAGGCGACACATAAGGCTATGCGCGAATTGTCGGGTGCCTTGATCGCAACTTCTATGGTGTTGGCAGCTGTCTTTGTTCCCGTTAGCTTCCTGAGTGGAATCACCGGAGCTTTGTACCGTCAGTTTTCAGTCACTATCGTGGTCTCTGTTTTGCTGTCGACAGTCGTGGCATTGACGTTGAGTCCGGCTATGTGTGCTATTATCTTGCGGCCGAGCAAGAAGAAAAAGAATATTGTCTTTCGTAAGATCAACATTTGGTTGGGTAAGGGAAACAATAAGTACGGCCATTTGCTGGAAAAGGCTATTACCAATCCAAAGCGCATCCTCGCTGGCTTCGGCATGGTGATTGTCTTTATATTTGTCCTGAACAGGGTGATCCCGACCAGCTTTATTCCGGAAGAAGACCAGGGCTTCTTCACCGTCGAACTGGTCATGCCCGAAGGTGCTACGCTGGAACGTACCCGTAAAGTGACGGACCGCGCTATCGCTTTCCTCGAAAACCTGCCTGCCGTAGCCTATGTGCAGAATGTGACCGGAAGCAGTACCCGTGTCGGTACGTCGCAAAGCCGTTCTACCCTGACGGTTATTCTGAAACCTTGGGAAGAGCGTAAATCCTCCGGCATGGGAGTGGAAGACGTTATGAAGCAATGCCGCAAGGAGTTTCTTTATTATCCCGAGATACTTGCCTATTTGAATCGTCCTCCCGTTATCCCGGGGTTGGGCGAGAGCGGCGGTCTTGAAATGCAGCTCGAAGCACGCGGTGATGCCAGTTGGGAGAACCTCGTGGCAGCGACAGACACATTTATGCTCTATGCCTCGAAAGCGCCCGAACTGACCGGTGTCTCCTCCGCTTTACAGTCGGAGATCCCGCAACTCTACTTCAATGTAGACCGCGATCGTGCCAAGTTCCTCGGCATCCCCCTGACGGATATCTTCTCGACCATGAAGGCCTATTTAGGTTCCGTCTATGTGAACGACTTCAATATGTTCAACCGTATATACAAGGTCTATATCCAGGCCGAAGCCCCTTACCGGGCTACGCGTGAGAATCTGGGCCTCTTTTTTGTCCGTGCGCAGAACGGTTCGATGGTGCCGCTGACCGCTCTCGGAACGACCAGCTACACAACAGGACCGGGTACGATCAAGCGTTTCAATATGTTCACCACTGCCGCCATCAGTGCTGTAGCCGCTCCCGGATACAGCTCCGGTGAAGCGATGGCCGCCATGCAACAGATTGCCCGTGATCACCTGCCAGAGAACATCGGCCTGGAATGGAGTGGACTCTCTTATCAGGAGAAGAAAGCCGGGGGGCAGACGGGATTCGTATTGGCATTGGTTTTCCTTTTCGTCTTCCTCTTTCTTGCCGCGCTGTATGAAAGTTGGATTGTGCCGGTTGCCGTCTTGCTCTCTTTGCCGGTAGCGACCTTGGGTGCTTACTTGGGAATATGGGTGACGGGGCTCCACAATGATGTGTATTTTCAGATCGGTCTGGTGACGTTGATCGGTCTGGCAGCAAAGAATGCAATCCTGATCGTCGAGTTTGCTAAGGTACAGGTCGATAGCGGTGTGGATGTCGTCAAAGCTGCCCTGCATGCTGCGCGGATGCGTTTCCGTCCGATCCTGATGACTTCGCTTGCCTTTGTCCTCGGTATGCTTCCGATGGTGCTTGCGAGTGGTCCCGGTTCCGCTTCCCGTCATAGCATTGGAACAGGTGTATTCTTCGGAATGCTTGTTGCCATTACAATCGGGATTGTTTTGGTTCCTTTCTTCTTTGTCCTTGTGAATAAGATGAAAGGGCAAGTGAGAATGGAACGCATTCTTCGTCGGACCAAGACTCTTCCAGTCTTGTTCGTTGTCTTCATGCTGGCCTTCTCGTCCTGCAAGATCGGGAAGAAGTACGTTCGTCCGGAGCTGGACTTGCCTGCTGAGATTGTGGCAGGAGCTGACACTGCCTCCATCGACGATATTCCCTGGCAGAGCCTCTATGCCGACAGCACTTTGCAGCATCTTATCACCGTTGCTCTTGAAAACAATAAAGATATGAAGATTGCAGCCGCTAAGATCAAAGAGATGATTGCCGCCAAACGTATCACCTTCGCCGACCAGTTTCCTGAGATCGGTGCCCGCATATACGGACAAAAGGAACGCCTGAATTATGGTGGAGACAATCCGAAGCCCGATCCCGAGTTCGGTGCCAAATTGACACTGTCGTGGGAACTGGATCTTTGGGGAAACCTCCGTTGGGCGAATGAGGCAAGGATCGCCGCCTATATGCAGTCTGTCGAGGCTCGTCGTGCCTTGCAGATGACTTTGGTTGCCGAGGTGGCTGCCGCTTACTATCAACTCTGCGCGCTCGACCAGGAGTTGGACATCGTCCGCCATACCCTTGCCGCCCGCCGCGAAGGTCTTCGTCTGGCAAAACTGCGTTTTGAGGGCGGTTTGACCTCTGAGACCTCTTATAGCCAGGCACAGGTGGAGTTGGCGCGTACCGAAACGTTGGTTCCTTCCCTTGAAGGCAAGATCAAGATCAAGGAGAGCGACCTTTCCTTCCTGCTCGGACAGTATGCAGGGGATATCCCCCGCGGATTGCCGTTGCGGGAACAACACTTGCCGGGAACCCTGCCCGTCGGATTGCCTTCTGCCCTGTTGGAACGCCGTCCGGATATGCGGGGGGCCGAACAACGCTTGCGCGAAGCAAACGCAAAGGTCGGCGTTGCCCAGACCGATCTTTTCCCGAAGATCAGCCTCACCGGAAACTTGGGTTTCGAGAGCGAGGAACTGGGTGACTTCATCAAGAGCCCTGCCTGGTTTCTTGCCGGCGACCTTTTGCAGCCTCTTTTTGCAATGGGAAAGAACAAAGCGAAGTTGAAAGCTGCCCGCGCCCGTTACGAACAGGAAGTGTATGCCTACCAGAAGAGTGTCCTCGGCGCTTTCAAGGAAGTCAACAACGCAATCGTCACGATCCGGACTGCCAAAGAGGTGCGCCAGTCTTACGAGAGACTCCTTACCTCCGCCAATACTTATGTAGAGTTGGCGCAACTGCAATACATCAACGGTGTCACCAGCTACATGGACGTTCTCGACGCCCAGCGTGGGCAACTCGACGCTCAGATCAGCCTTAACCGGGCCATGCTCGATGAACTGCTATCGGCGGTGTATTTATATAAAGCGTTAGGAGGCGGATATAATAACTAACGAACTATCTAAGGTAATAAAAGGGCAGATCCATACAGGTCTGCCCTTTTTAAATATTATTCGTATCTTTGTCCTCAACTAACAAACAAGAATCGGATATGCCTTTAAACCTACAGAAGAATTTACCAGCCGTTGAGCTGTTGAAGAAGGAGCACATCTTTGTGATGGACTCTTTGCGTGCATCCGAACAGGACATCCGCCCGCTGAGGGTTGTCGTGCTGAACCTGATGCCGTTGAAGATCACGACGGAAACGGACCTTGTCCGCCTGTTGAGTAATACACCGTTGCAAGTGGAACTCGACTTTATGAAGATAAAAGGGCATACGCCCAAGAATACGCCGATCGAGCACATGCAGGAGTTTTACAAGGACTTCGACGAGATGAAGGGCGATTTCTACGATGGTATGATCATTACGGGAGCCCCGGTGGAACAGATGCCTTTCGAGGAGGTGAGCTATTGGGACGAGGTGACCGAGATATTCGACTGGGCGCGTACGCATGTGACTTCTACTTTATATATCTGTTGGGCGGCGCAGGCGGGGTTGTACCATTTCTATGGCGTGCCTAAGTACGACTTGCCGGCTAAGATGTTCGGCGTGTTCCGTCATACCCTGCGTGAACCGTATGTGCCGATCTTCCGGGGTTTCGACGATGAGTTCTTTGTACCGCACAGCCGGCATACGGAGATACGCCGCGAAGACATCCGCAAAGTGCCTGAACTGACGCTGCTTTCCGAGAGTGAAGAGTCGGGTGTCTATATGGCGATGGCACGCGGAGGACGCGAGTTCTTCATCACCGGACATTCCGAGTATTCGCCCTACACGTTGAACGACGAGTATATGCGTGATGTGAACAAGGGATTGCCGATCTCTGTTCCCCGTAACTATTACCGTAACAATAATCCGGCCCTCGGCCCGGTGGTGCGTTGGCGTGGGCATGCCAATCTGCTGTTCACCAACTGGCTGAACTATTACGTTTACCAGGAAACGCCGTTCCGGATTGAGGATATCGAACGATTAAAGGATTTATGAAACAATCTCCCCGAAGAATAGAACTTCTTTCTCCCGCCAAGGACCTGCAATGCGGTATCGAGGCTATCAATCATGGAGCCGACGCCGTCTATATCGGTGCCCCGAAGTTCGGCGCCCGGGCGGCAGCCGGCAACTCGCCCGAGGATATACGCGAGCTTTGCGAGTATGCGCATCTGTATGGTGCCCGTATTTACGTTACGCTTAACACGATCCTGAAAGAGGAAGAGTTGCAGGAGGCCGAACGGATGATCTGGGACCTTTGGCACGCCGGAACCGATGCCCTGATCGTTCAGGATATGGGGATTACCGGACTGAATCTGCCGCCTATCCCGCTTCATGCCAGTACGCAGACCGATAACCGCACACCGGAGAAGGTGAAGTTTCTCGAGTCGGCCGGCTTCACGCAGGTGGTGCTGGCACGCGAACTCTCGCTGAATGAAATACGCCGGATCTCGGAAGCGGTGACTGTCCCGTTAGAAGTATTCGTGCATGGCGCCCTGTGTGTCAGCTATAGCGGGCAATGTTATCTGAGTGCCGCTTTGAGCGGGCGAAGTGCCAACCGGGGAGAATGCGCCCAGTACTGTCGCCTTCCTTATACAATGGTGGATGCCGCCGGGACGGAGATTGTCAGCAATAAACATCTTCTTTCGCTGAAAGATATGAACCGCGCCGACCAGTTGGAAGCCCTGCTGGATGCCGGCGTCTCTTCGCTGAAGATAGAAGGGCGGCTGAAAGATGTCGCCTACGTTAAGAATATCACGGCTTATTACCGCAAGAAGTTAGACGCTGTCCTGGTACGCCGTCCAGAATATTGCCGGGCTTCCTCCGGGCGGAGCACCTATACTTTCGAGCCGGTAGCCGAAAAGAGCTTTAATCGCGGTTTCACACCTTTCCTTTTAGAGGGACGAACTGCCGATATCACCGCTTTCGATACGCCTAAGTCATTGGGTGAACCTGTCGGAACGGTCAAGGAGATAAAAGGCAATTCGTTCACAGTCGCCGGACTGAAACAGTTGAACAACGGAGACGGACTTGTCTTCTTCAACCGGCGCGGCGAATTGGAAGGATTCCGCGTAAACCGAGTAGAGGCAAACCGGGTTTTCCCGTTGGAGATGCCCGTGTTGCAGCCGAAGACCCCACTTTACCGTAACTTCGACCAGGCTTTCGAGAAAGAGCTTGCCAAGCCTTCTGCAGAACGGCGGTTGTCCGTGCGGATCGAGTTCTTAGACAATCCTTTCGGCTTTACGCTCTGCATGGAGGATGAGACAGGTGCCCGCATCATGCTGACCCAACCGTTTGAGAAAGAACCGGCACGCCGTGACCAGCAAGACAATATCCGTACGCAGCTTTCCAAGCTCGGGAATACGCCTTTCGAGGCATCCGAAGTGACGGTGAGTATGTCCGAAAACTGGTTTGTCCCTTCTTCCCTGTTAGCGGATATGCGCCGGGCGGGAGTAGAGAAGCTGTTGGAAGCCCGCCGTGTGCGTTATCCGCGTGAGCTTGTCCGTCGTGTGCAGCCGGCGGAGGTTGTGCCTTTCCCAGAGCGGCAGTTAAGCTATTTAGGAAATGTCGCCAACGGGAAAGCCCGCTCTTTCTATCAGGATCATGGTGTGGAACAGGTGGAGGCTGCCTTTGAACTGGCCCCCCGGAAGGATGTACCGTTGATGTTCACCAAACACTGCCTGCGCTACAGCATGGGCTGGTGTCCTACTTATCAGAAGAAAAGTTCTCCTTACCGTGAGCCCTATTATCTTCTTTATAAAGAGACTCGTCTCAGGCTGCACTTTGACTGCAAACGCTGTCAGATGCAGGTGTTTCAGGAATTATGAATTGTGAATTAAGAGTTATGAGAAAACAATTGCTTTTACTTTGTGTGGCTTTGTTAGCTTGGTATCGTGTGCGGAAAAGCCGCTGGACCCGAATAAGCCGGTTTACGTGACGGTTAGTACTTCTATGGGCGATGTGACTGTCCTGCTGTATGACGATACGCCCCTTCACCGTGATAACTTCATCAAACTTTGCCAGTCCGGCGAGTACAAAGGGATGCTGTTCCATCGTATCATCAAGGACTTTGTCGTGCAAGGCGGCGATCCGGAGAGCAAAGCGCATGAGCCGGGTGTCCTTTATGGCGACGGTGATGGCGGCTATACGGTTCCGGCCGAGATATTGCCGAACCATTTCAACAAACGCGGCGCCCTGATTGATGCCAAGGAGACCGACGATGTGAACATCGAGCGCGCTTCTGCCGGAACGCAGTTCTGCTTCGTGCAGGGAAAGAAGCTGACGGATGAAGAGCTGGCGCAGAAAGAAGCCCGCATCAACGAGATACGCCGTAACTGGCTGTTTTATACTTTCCAGGACAGATTAAAGAAACAAGAGCCCGCTCTGGCTGCCGACTCGATGAAGGCGGAGTTGGAGAACCGCGCACTTGTCCTGCTGGAAGATACCCTCGATGTGCTGGGTTATTACACGATCCCTGCCGATCGGCGCGAGATATACAAGACAGTCGGAGGCGTTCCGCACCTGGACGGTTCGGTTACGATCTTCGGCGAAGTGGTGGACGGCTTCGATATTGTCGAGAAAATGTCGCTTGTCAAGACGGATAAGAACGACCGCCCTTTGAAAGACGTGATGATAAGATCGACTAAAGTGTTCCAGAAATAGCCTTTGTCAATATCTCCATATATGCCCTTACCGCTTCTGCCTCTTCCGGAGCCGGGCTCCAGGGTGCAAAATGATCCGCAGCGAGCGGGGCGAAAGGACCTTCCTTGATCTCATAGATAACAGAACCGGATTCCAGGACCAGGAGGCTGTGCCAGGTTCCGGCCTTTATTTCCGCGCCATATACTCCTTCTTTGGGGTCGAGTATCTGCATCCTGCTGATATTTCCATCGTTCTCGAAAAGGAATACGGCTACCCGGCCGCGAAGCAAAAGGAATATCTCGTCCTTGTCGGGGTCGAGGTGGCGGTGCGGCCTTATGTAAGTGCCCGGTTCCAGTGCATTAAGCATCCGGTTGACGGGGTCGTCCAAGCGTTCATGGAAATTATGGTTCATACGCAGGCGGGGCGATTGCTTCGCCCGCTCGGTCGTTTCGTTCAGTAAAGCTTCGTTTATGAGTATCATGTGAATAATTGATTTCCGGACTGCTAATGTACGAAATAATTATTGGCTGGTACGCCATTTCTACGTACATTTGCACAAACCTGTAAACAAAAAACAATGAGACAAGCTCTTACTTATTACGTTTTGTTGCTCTTGCTTCTGGCATTCTGCTTTTCCTGCAGGACAGAGCCGAAGGAGAAGAAATACGTTATCGGCGTCTCGCAGTGTACGCTCGAAGGTTCGTGGCGCAGGTCTATGTTGCTGGATATGAAGGTACAGGCTTCCGAATATCCGAACCTTTCCCTGTTGGTCGAGGATGCTGCGGACAGTAGTTTGTTGCAGGTGGAGCAGATCCGCAGCCTGGTCAAACGGAAAGTGGACCTGCTGATAATTTCAGCGAACGAATCTGAACCTATAACTCCTGCCGCCATAGAGGCCTATCGCGCCGGCATTCCGACTATTCTGGTAGACCGGAAGATCGATTCGGATGAATATACGACTTATATCGGTGGTAATAATTATGAGATCGGACGCCTGGCTGGTTTCTTCGTGAACCGGCTGGTGAGAGATCAGTGCCCGACTGTCCTGGAAATATTAGGCTTGAAAGGCTCTTCGCCGGCAAAAGACCGGCATCGGGGATTTCATGATGTCCTGGACCCTCGTATCAAGGTGAGGGAGATATACGGAAAGTGGAGGCCGGAAGTCGTAGAACAGAAAATTGCAGAGTTGGATTCTTTGGAAGAGGTGGATGTCGTGTTTGCCCACAACGATGTGATGGCTTTGTCTGCCCGCAAGGCTGTAGGCGATAGGGACCCCGAACTGATGAAACGGATTCGCTTTATGGGGATAGACGCCATGTCGGGACGGGGTTCCGGTCTGGAAGCTGTCGCTCACGGCGAATTGGCGGCTTCTATCCTTTATCCGACAGGCGGAAGCCTGGCTATCCGTATTGCCATGCAAATCCTGAACGGCCAGGAAGTAGCCCGCGAATATATATTATCTTCCGCTTTAATCGACAAAGAGAATGCCGGGACGTTGTTCATACAATCGGAGCAGGTGGTGGACTACCAGCACCAGATCGAGCAGCAACGGGATAACCTGGAAAAGATGCTCTCCAAATATACGTTCTTGCAGAATTCCGTCGGGATCATTCTTTTGCTGATGGGCTTGCTGCTTTTGTTAGCTCTTTATGTCATTCATGTTTACAGGTCGGTACGTCGGAAGAACCGGGAACTGAAACGTACGAACCTGCAGGTCGAGCAGCAAAAGGAAGAGCTGGCCGAGGCGAATCGCTACATCGAAAAGTCCACAACGCAGAAACTACAGTTCTTTACGAATATAACGCATGAGATTAAAACGCCGCTGACGCTGATATTAGGGCCGCTCGGCAAACTGTCGAAAGAGGCGCCCGAAGGTTCTCCGCTGGCAGATGACCTCCGCATTATCCGGAAAAACGCCGAACGCCTGAAGAGGGTGGTGGACCAGTTGCTCGACTTCCGGAAGGTGGAAAGCAACAAGATGAATATGCGTGTTTGCGAGGTCGACATGGTCGCTTTTGTTGCCGAGGTGAAGTCTTGCTTCGATACGATGGCGGCCGGGAAGCAGGTGCGGTTTACTTTTGAACACGACTGCCCTTCTGTCATGCTTTGGGTGGATCGGGACAAGATGGAAAAGATTCTCGCAAACCTGCTGTCCAATGCTTTCAAGTTTACGCTGGATGGCGGGGCAATCACGATCCGTCTTGCCGATAAAGGCGACCGGGTGGAGCTTTCCGTCGAGGATAACGGGAAAGGGATTCCGCCTGAAAACCTAACTTCCGTATTCGACCGTTTCTTTACGGGCGACCAGAATTATGTGACTGGTACGGGGATCGGCCTGCATCTGACGCGTGAGTTTGTCCATATGCATAAAGGGACGATCCGTGTTGCGAGCACGCCGCTTGTGAGTACGGTCTTTACAGTCAGCCTGCCGAAGGGGAAATCCCATTTCGATGATGAGTACTGCACGTTCGATCCTTCCGTGACAGAGCTTTCCAGTGGTGTTGCTAATCTGAATACGGACGAAGTGCAGGAAACGTTGCGGCGCATCTACGATTACACGCTTCTGATCGTGGAAGACGATCCCGACATTCAAAGCTATCTGGTGGCAGAACTGAAACAGAACTTCCATGTGCTGGTAGCCGATAACGGCGTGAAAGCATTGGGAATCCTGATGAATGAAGAAGTATCGCTGGTCGTCAGCGATGTGATGATGCCGGAGATGAACGGCTTCGACCTTTGCCGCAGGATCAAGTCGGATATTGTCCTGAGCCATATCCCGGTTATTTTGCTGACTGCCCTTTCCGACGACAAACAGCAGATGTATGGTATTGCGGGCGGTGCGGACGATTATATCCGGAAGCCGTTTAATATAGAAGTCGTCAAACTGCGTATTATCAAACTGCTCGAAGAGCGTGCCCGCTTACGTGAGGCATATGCACATGATGCCTCTTCACCGGCTGTATCTGTGAAAGAGGAAAAGGCGGAAAGCATGGACGACCTCTTTATGAGCCGTTTCCTGAAACTGATCGAGGAATCATATGTCGATCCGGATTTTAGCATTGAGAAGGGCAGCGAGAAGTTAGGGCTGTCGCGCGTCCATCTCTACCGGAAAGTGAAAGAGCTTGCCGGAGTGACGCCAACCGATTTCCTCCGTAACTACAGATTGAAGAAAGCGGCTGCCATGCTTCGCCGGAAAGCCGGAAATGTGAATGAGGTGGCCTACGCGACCGGCTTCGGTTCGCCCGCCTATTTCTCGAAATGTTTTAGGCGGTGTATAATATTACACCGACGGAATACCTGGAAAAGGAATGATACTTCCTCATTCGATAACGCTCGTTACATTCATGTAACATCCGTATAAGATACTTGGAAATAAAAGCTTTATGTAACGAGCGTTATCAATCTTGTAGCATCTGTTATCGTTGTATCCGTAATCTGTCCCTACATTTGCATCGTGAACAACGAGATTATCCTTGTCAATTAATCTATAATGAAACAGATGCAAAGCAACAACAAGAAACCGGTCGTAGTAGGTATAGGAGAGCTCCTTTGGGATATGCTTCCTACGGGGAAGAAAGCAGGCGGTGCTCCTATTAATTTCGTTTACCATGCTTCACGTTTAGGTGCGGAAGGATATGCTATCAGTGCAGTGGGAGACGACGAACTGGGGCATGAAATCTTGAAAGAACTGGATAATAACTCTATTCAGTATCTGATCGAGAAGGTCCCTTATCCGACCGGAACCGTACAGGTTACTTTGCAGAACGGGATTCCCGACTATGTGATTAATGAACGTGTAGCCTGGGACCACCTTTCACCGACATCGAATGCGATCGATCTGGCTGAACGGGCAGACGCCATTTGCTTCGGTACATTAGGACAACGCTCGGCACAGTCGAGAGAGACGATACAGGCGATCCTTTCTTTTGCACCGGATGAGGCTTACCGCTGTTTCGATATTAATTTGCGCCAGCATTATTATACGAAGGAGTTGATAGAAGAATCGCTCTATCTGGCGAATGTGTTTAAGATTAATGATGCAGAGCTGGCTGTCCTCAGGGATATGTTTCGTTTGGAAGGTACAGACAAGGAAGTGGCGAAGTGGTTCATCGAGCGTTACAACCTCCGTATGTTGGTGTTGACAGCCGGAGCTTCGTATAGTACGATCTATACCGTAAAGGAAGAATCTACTTTGCAAACGCCGGAAGTTCAGGTGGCCGATACGGTCGGAGCAGGTGATGCTTTTTCGGGAGCGCTGATCATCTCGCTGCTGAAAGGGGCTTCATTGAAAGATGCACATGAGTTTGCAGTCAAGACTGCCGCTTATGTTTGCACGAAAGAAGGCGCATGGCCGGCTTATGAAAAGTAATTAATTGGGAAAATATATAATTTGGTAGATTAAGTTTTTAGGTAAAAAGATTGTTTAGTTAATTGGATGCCTTAACTCGTAGTATAACAAGAAGAAAAAGATGGTTGATGTTTAGGTTTTTAGGTTTTTTTGTTTTGGTTGATTGAATGGCTCGGAACTTCCGGGCCATTTCTGTTGTTGAATAGCTATAGAAACATAAAAAATGAATGAATATGAACGAAGATCTTACCAAGATTACGGAAAATGCCGAATCGAAAGCATTAGACCGGGAAAAAGAACAATATCCCGTACAACAAATCGCTGTTACTGATCCGATAAGTGATAAAGAAGTAAAGGATGCAGTAAAGGAACTGAATCCGGATACGAGTAGTTTAGGAAGCAGAGGGTGATTATAAAGCACCCTCTATCTTGTATCTCAATTGGTCCAGCATCAGGGCCACTTCTGTCTCTTCGATGCCGGCAATCAACAGATCGGGAATGTCCTGGCCGAATTGTTCCTGGAACTTGCTGAAGTTGACGTTCTCTATCTGTACGGCTTGCTGGTAATGAGCGAGTGCACCTTTGATATTCTGCAATGCCCATTCCGTATGTCCGGCATTCAGAAAGTCTTGTGCGTTCGGCTGGTTGTCCAATATCTTTTTGTAGTAGTTTCGTGCCTGGTCGTATTTGCCCGTAAGGAAGGAGCACCATGCGATCGGTCTCCAGGCTTTATGGCTTTTGCTGTCTAAATAGTCAACCTTGAAGAAACATTTTAATGCTTCATTATAGTCTTTCAGTTCGAGGTGGCAGTGGCCGATACTGATTTGAACCGACAAATTGTCCGGATTCAGTGCTTCATACCGGCGGTAATACTTCAACGCTTCCTCCGGTTGCTTAAGCGAACGGTAGCAGCCGGCGATCCGGCGGATCACCCATTTGCTTTCCGAATTCAGCAGGTCGGCATGTAGATAAGCGTCCAGTGCCCCGTTCAGGTCTCCTTCCATTTGCTTGCAATAACCGATCTTCTGGAACAGAATGTCGCTGTTCGGATCGATTTCAGCCAATTGGTTGAATATAGTCAGCGCGTCGCAGAAATAGTTCTTGCGCAGATAGTATTCGGCAATCGTCGTAAGACTTTCTTTATCCGATATGTAAGGACGCAGGATTTCCAGGTTATGGAAGTCGAGCGGCAGCGTAAAGATGTCCGTAAAATCCAGATGTCCCGGATAGAGCTTGAAGAAACGATAGAGGTCCTGTATGTATTGACTGATTATCGTATCCTGTTTGCCCCGCTTGCTGATCAGTTCCTCCTTGTTCTGTTGGATCATTTCCGATGCCTGGCTGTCAAACTGGTGCATCATCATCTTCCGTGCCTCTTTCGGCAACTGCATCATGCTGAAATAAAGCGAATACTTATCCGAGTTACACATGAATGCCGCCAAGGTCATCGAATCCAGCATCTGCTTTTCCGCTTCGTTGTCCTGGTTGAATTGATCATCGAAAGAGGAATGTTCGATCGTAAAAGGAAGCAACCAGTTGCTTAATTCATGGAAAAACGGGTAATTCTTCAAATGGATAAAGGTCGAATGCATCACATCTGCTCCTTCTTGCTGGAGTTCCCCGAATTCTTCCATCTTTTTGCCCAAATTGCTGTCTGCGAAAAAGCTTTCCCATTCCGGGTTCATTTCTTCTCCAAGCTGTTCCGGGGTTAGGTCCTTCAGGTTGATCTTGTTACTGATCTTCGGGCTTAGCTTCATCATTTCCGGAATGATCTCATCCTGGAGTTTACGGGTGATCTTTTCCGTTTCACGAGCCAGGATGAAGCGCAAAGTGATAGTCCGGAGCGCTTTGGTAAAGCCCGGAACCTCGGCTAAGGCGGCCAGGCGGTTGGCTATTTGCGGATATAAAGCCGTACGTTTCCTATATGTATATAACGTTATCAGGATTGATATTAAAGCCCGGACCTTGATTTCCTCGTTCGGATGACTGGCTGCGTCAAACAGCAAAAGCGCTTTTTCCTTGTCGAATACTTCCTGTAATCCTAAAAATAAAGCGGAAACGATTTGGCAGCCGGTAATGAATGGCAACGCCTCGTCCAGAAGCATATCGCGGATCTCGTTCGCCTCTTCCTGTTTGAGAAAGCCCGACACCCATATTTTACTGAATATACTGATGTTGAATGCATCACATTCCCGGTGCTTTCCGGCCTCATATTCCAGGATCAACTGGTTGTGAATCTGTTCGTAAGTAAACGGAGGCTGCACGGAGATGTTCCTGCGCCGGCTGTAATAGCTCAGGGGAGATTCGATGGCGAGCGCTTTTTGTCTGACCGAGTCCGCCAATTCGTAAGTGGAAGCCTGCAGGTTGTTGTATATCTGTTCCTGCATCGGGTCTTTCGCGCCTTCGATCCGGTAACGTAACATATATTTGTAAGTATCCTGCAATTCGTTGAGCTTATCCTGAAAAGAATATTCCCGGCTTCCCGCAATAAGAGCCTGTAGGGAATCGAAAGCATTCTTCAATTCCTTACTGTCCAATGAACCGACTATGCGGTTATATGCTTTGTTTATTTCTTGTAGTGTCATATATTATTAACAACAAATGGTATGCCAAAAGTATAACAATTTAGGCTAAATTTCCTATCTTTGCGCACCTAAATAAATTTAGCAGATGAAGAATATCCGCAATTTCTGTATTATTGCTCATATTGACCATGGTAAAAGTACTTTGGCCGACCGTTTGCTTGAGTACACCAAGACAGTAGAAGGCAAAGACTTGCAAGCTCAGGTGCTGGATGATATGGACCTGGAGCGTGAACGAGGCATTACGATCAAGAGTCATGCCATCCAGATGAAGTATAACTATAAAGGAGAAGAATATATCCTGAATCTGATCGATACTCCGGGGCATGTCGACTTTTCGTATGAAGTTTCCCGTTCGATTGCAGCCTGCGAAGGCGCTTTGCTGATTGTCGATGCTGCTCAGGGCATTCAGGCACAGACCATTTCCAATTTGTATATGGCAATTGAAAATGATCTGGAGATCATTCCGGTAATGAATAAGATAGACCTCCCGAGCGCTATGCCGGATGAGGTGGAAGACCAGATTGTCGAACTCTTAGGCTGCCCGCGCGAAGATGTTCTCCGGGCCAGCGGTAAGACAGGAGAGGGCGTTTATGACATATTGAATACGATCGTAGAAAAAGTTCCGGCGCCTAAAGGGGATCCGGAAGCACCTTTGCAGTGTTTGATTTTCGACTCTGTCTTTAATTCGTTCCGTGGTATTATCGCTTATTTCAAGGTTGTGAACGGTGTGATCCGGAAAGGGGACCATGTCAAATTTATTGCAACCGGTAAAGAGTATGACGCCGACGAGGTGGGTGTATTGAAGTTGACAATGTCTCCCCGCGATGAGATTCGTACAGGGGATGTGGGATATATCATATCCGGTATCAAGACTTCCCGTGAAGTGCGTGTGGGAGATACGATTACTCATGTCGCCCGTCCTGCCAAAGAAGCGATTTCTGGATTTGAGGAAGTGAAGCCGATGGTGTTTGCCGGAGTCTATCCGATCGACAGTGAAGATTTCGAGAACTTGCGCGCTTCTTTGGAGAAGCTCCAGTTGAACGATGCCTCGTTGACTTTCCAGCCGGAAAGTTCAGCAGCGTTGGGCTTTGGTTTCCGTTGCGGTTTCTTAGGATTGTTGCATATGGAGATTGTACAGGAGCGTCTGGATCGTGAGTTCAATATGGATGTGATCACGACTGTACCGAACGTGTCTTATAAGGTTTACGATAAGAAGGGCGTTTGTACGGAAGTGCATAATCCGAGCGGTTTGCCCGATCCTACGCTGATCGATCATATCGACGAACCGTATATCCGCGCGTCTGTCATTACCAATACCACTTTTATCGGTCCTATCATGACACTTTGTCTGGGTAAACGCGGTATATTGCTCAAGCAGGAATATATTTCCGGTGACCGTGTGGAGATCCATTACGATATGCCTTTGGGTGAGATTGTGATTGATTTCTATGATAAGCTGAAGAGTATTTCCAAAGGATATGCATCGTTTGATTATCACATCCATGACTTCCGTCCCAGTAAGCTGGTCAAGCTCGATATCCTGCTGAACGGCGAACCGGTGGATGCACTTTCCACGTTAACCCATGTGGACAACAGCGTTACGTTCGGCCGCCGTATGTGTGAAAAACTGAAAGAACTGATTCCACGACAGCAGTTCGATATTGCTATCCAGGCCGCTATCGGTGCCAAGATTATCGCCCGCGAAACCATCAAGGCAGTCCGGAAAGATGTGACGGCAAAATGTTATGGCGGTGATATTTCCCGTAAGCGAAAGTTGCTGGAAAAGCAGAAAGAAGGAAAGAAACGAATGAAGCAAATCGGTACGGTCGAGGTCCCGCAGAAAGCATTCCTCGCTGTATTGAAATTGGATTAAAAATAGAAAGGGATGGATCTTGGATTCATCCCTTTTTTTACAATAACCCCCTGTTTTTCTATTTCACCTCAAAAAATGTACGATTTTAATTTGACTTTTCGCTACCGGAATTGCGCTTTTCGTGACAAACAATCCGGTGGCCTGCGCAGTCCGTCCCAAAAACATGACATTTGTCAAACCGGAACAGAGTCTTCCCCGCATTCTGATAAAGCTTAACTCCCGGAGAATCGAATATTTGAAACAACAAAGGGAAGGATATGGAAATATGGAAAGGAGCAGAAGGTGATTTCGGAAAGAGTCGGCACCTCATTTCCATGAAGTCGGACTTCATCGTGCTGACCCGGAACTTCGTTGCTCTGAAGTCAGACTTCATGGGTAACGAAGATAAACTTCAGAGCGATGAACCGAGACTTCAGGGAAATTTTCTGCGCACCTCGCAAAAACAGACTGGAAACTGACCTGTTTTTTACATCGGGCGCAAGCTTCGGTAAGGAACTTCATGGATGTCCTGCGAGAGGTTTTCAAGATGTTTTTTACAATAAGTACCCGTTAGATATGTGTTTAAGACGCTATGGGGTTAGCCTTTGTTTGTTAACCGGATTCCTTCCGGTTCGAGAAGAATTAATTTTTGTTTGTAAAGGGCCCCGATAGCCTGTTTGAATGCTTTCTTGCTGCAACGGAATAAAGAGTAAATAAGTTCCGGCTCGCTTTTATCATGTACGGCAATATATCCGCCTTGCGCTTTCAGTGATTCCAGGATTGTTTTGGCAATGCCGTCCACTTTCTGATATCCTAATGGAGTCAGGCTGACATCTATCTTTTCGTCTTCCCGTACTTCTTTGATATATCCTTTGAGGTGTTCTCCTTTTTCAAGCCGTTGGAAAACTTCACTGTGGTAAACCAGTCCCCAATGTGTATTATTGATGATGACTTTATATCCTATTTCGGTATCTTCCGCCACCAACAGGTCTACTTCCTGGTTCGGAGTGTAGTCAGGTATGACGTTATCCAGGTATTTGTCGATTCTTGCGGAAGCGACGATGCGTCCGGTCACATGGTCCAGGTGTACATAAACCAGATACCATTTCCCTTCGCGCATCGGCATTTTCTGTTCTTTAAAAGGAACCAGCAGATCTTTCATCAATCCCCATTCCAGAAATGCGCCGGTATTATTGACAGACTTGACCTCCATGAACTGAAATTCTCCCACTTGCGCAAGCGGCTTAGCCGTTGTTGCAATCAGTCTTCCTTCATTATCATGGTAAATAAAAACTTCGACCTCATCTCCCGGCTTTACATTCTTAGGCACATAACGAGCCGGCAAAAGGATTTCCAAATCGTTCCCGCCGTCCAGGTAAACCCCGAAATCCAAGTCCTTTACAATCTTAAGCGTATTATATTTTCCGATTTCTATCATCTTTCAATTTCTTTTGGGGCAAAAGTACGGGAAAATGGCTTAATATCCTATATTTTTTACTCTCTAAGCAGCAATATATCAAAATTTGCATCGTTATAGAAGTAACAGTTTTTATAAGGAGTTTTTAAGTAGAAGGTTCTTTAGAAAATTGTATCTTTGCAGTTCTAATTTAGAAATACTAATTAATAGCATGAGATTGAAATATTATTTGTTTGCCCTTTTTTGTGGATTGATGTGTGCGTGTTCGGCGCCAAAAGATGTGATTTATTTCCAAGGGATAGATGATTTGACACCTGAGCAATTGGCGAAAATGAGTCAATCGTACACGACTAAAATAACGAATGATGATCTTTTATCGATTAATGTGACAGCATGGGACCCTGCAGCAGTTACACCCTTTAATCCTCCGGTATATGCATATTCGGCCACTCCGCAAGGGGAACAACCAATCATCGCATCTCAAAACTTATATACATATTTGGTAGACCAGGATGGAAATATAAATTTCCCGGTTTTGGGCAAGATACATGCCGCAGGTCTGACGAGGCAGGAATTGGCAAATAAGATGGAAGAAATGATTTCCAAATATGTGGAGAACCCGTTGGTAAATGTGCAGTTGCTTAACTTTAAGATTACACTGATGGGAGATGTGTCGCGTCCGGGTGCATATACGATAAAGAATGACAGAATATCAATATTGGAAGCTATAGGATTGGGAGGTGATTTGCAATTGACCGCCAACCGGAAAAATATTTTGGTGATTCGTGACAATAATGGTATAAAAGAAAGCCATCGCTTGGATTTAACTGATCCTGCCATATTTGCCTCTCCTTATTTTTATTTGCAACAGAATGATATTGTTTACGCTGAACCGATAAAGAATAAACAGCGTTCGCGGACCAGTGCGGACCGTTCTTTTACGATGTCGTTGCTGACTTCTGTGATAAGCTCAGTTTCAATTATAACGAGTATGGTCATTACAATTGTTAATTTAAAAAGAAAGTAATTATATATGGAATCTATTCAGCAAGATAATGAAACAATTAATCTGAAAAAGATTATCATTTATTATTTCCGTCATTGGCGATGTTTTGTAGTGGCAGGTATTATTTCGTTAATTCCAGCTTTATTATATTTGATTTTGGTTCCCCGTACCTATGAGATGATGACAAAGATTTTGTTGTTGGAAGATAAGGGTACTTCAAGTTCGGGGTTGAATATCGGTGATGCTTCGGGATTGATGAAGACATTCGGCTTAGGTGGCATTAGCGGCGGTAGCTTTAATATGGATGACGAAATGGCAAAGTTAATGTCTACGACTACTTTGCAGGATGTTGTTTTGAAGTTAGGTCTGAATGTCGCTTACTATAAGCCTAATGCCTATAAATATAAAATGTATGAAGATACTCCTTTATTATTGTCTGCTGATTCGTTGACACAAAAGAATCTGGATCTCCCATAACATTTAATGTCGATATAGATAAGACAGGAAAGGTTAAAGTCGTCGCCAAGAACGAGGACGGCAAGAAACATTTTGAATTTAACTCTTTACCGGCCGAAATAAAGATGGAAGAAGGTTCTTTCCTTTTATCGTTTCGGGAAGACGAGATAAAGCCTTTATCTTTGAAACTTGAAATTTCCCCGGCTATATGGGTTGCACAGGATTTGTCCGAGTCATTGCTGTTTGATGAATTTGCGAAGAATGCGAATGTGGTGGAGATTTCATGTACCGATTACGAAAAGAAGAGAGGGCTGGATCTGCTACGGACATTAGTGGATGTTTATAATTCGCAAGAAGACTCCATTAAAAAAGCGGAAGGTGGGAAAAGTGTCCGGTTTCTGGATGAACGTTTAAATGCTGTCGTTGCCGATCTGACGGATATTGAAGTAAACATTGAACGTTACAAACTCAAGAATAAGATGACGGATATTGAATATGACGTTCAGTTCTATGCTGATCAGATGAAAGAGCTGCAGATGAAGATCATAGAGTTGGAGGCTCAAACCCGTTTGGTGGATTTGTTGGATGCTTATGTGAAAGATCCTCAGAATAAATATAATCTGGTCCCTATTCTGCTGGCTTCCGGTGAGGGCGAGAATTCTTCTAAATCTGTTTCATCTTATAATGAAGCATTGTTGGAGCGTTTAAGACTCATGCAAAGTACGAAAGGTGATAATCCTCTGATAGGACAAATGAATAAGCAGGTGGATCAATTACGTGAAAGCGTTTTCCTGTCTATCGATAATGCTAAAAAAAGTTTGAACCTGACTCTGGATGATTTGAAAGGAAAAGAGAAAATCATCATGGATAAGATGGGAGTCGTTCCGACATTGGAGAGGGAATATGTCGACTTTCGCCGTCAACAGGAAATATACCAGGCTCTTTATCTGATCCTTTTGCAGAAGCGGGAAGATTTTATGCTCTCTATTGGAGAGAGTAAGGACCGGGCGCGTATTGTTGAGGCCGCATATGTCAAGAAGAAATCGATTGCCCCCAGAAAATTATATGCTCTTATAGGCATGATCATTTTCACAATGGTTGTTCCTGTTGCATTCCTGTTTGGAAAAGAGCAATTTGTGGCATTAAAGAAGGAATATAAAGAAACGAAGTAAGATATGCAAAAAGTATTGGTTACAGGTGCTGATGGTTTTATCGGTTCCCATTTGACTGAAATGTTATTGGAACAGGGTTATAAAGTCAAAGCGCTTTCATATTACAATTCTTTTAATGATTGGGGATGGTTGAATGATGTCAAACATCCTGATTTGGAGGTAGTGACAGGCGATGTGCGTGATCCGCATTTCTGCAAGCATATAACCCGGGATGTCGAGATTATCTTCCATCTGGCGGCATTGATTGCAATTCCCTATTCTTATGTTGCGCCGGACAGCTATGTGGACACGAATATAAAAGGAACTTTGAACATTTGCCAGGCTGCAAAAGAAAACGGAGTGAAAAGAGTACTCGTAACCTCTACTTCGGAAGTGTATGGTACAGCCCGTTATGTCCCGATTGACGAAAGCCATCCCAAGCAACCGCAGTCTCCTTATTCTGCAACGAAGATCGGAGCGGATGCGATTGCTATGAGTTTCTATAATGCTTTCGCTTTGCCGGTCGTGTTAGTCAGACCGTTCAATACATACGGTCCCCGTCAATCGGCCCGGGCTATTATCCCGACCATTATAACGCAAATTGCGAATGGAAAGAAAGAGATAAAGCTGGGAGATTTGACTCCGACCCGCGATTTTAATTTCGTGAAGGATACTTGTAAAGGGTTTATCGAATTGTCTAAATGTGACGCCGCAGTAGGACAAGAGGTCAATATCTGCAGCAACAATGAAATTTCGATGCGCGATACTTTGAATTTAATAGCCCGTCTGATGAATTCGGACGTTAAGTTCATAGAGGACCAGGCCCGTATCCGTCCTAAGAACTCAGAAGTTTTCCGTTTATGGGGAGATAATGCGAAGATAAAATCCTTAACGGGATATGAGCCTTCTTATCCTTTGGAAGAGGGCCTGAAGGAAACGATAAACTGGTTTTTGGATAAAGATAATTTGAGAAAATATAAAGCTGATATATATAATGTATAAGCCTGTAGTTGATTTTATACATGGACTATATCATTCGGATGACTTCATTCCTCTTCATGCCCCTTGTTTTATCGGCAATGAAAAGAAATATCTGAATGAGTGCATCGATACGACATTTGTCTCGAGTGTCGGTAAGTTTGTGGATCGGTTTGAGGAGATGGTAGCTGAATATACAGGGGCGGCAAAGGCGGTTGTCTGTGTAAACGGAACGAACGCTCTTCATATGGCTTTGTTATTGGCGGGGGTGGAGCGTGAAGATGAGGTTATATCCCAGGCTTTGACATTTATTGCTACCGCAAATGCAATCAGTTATATAGGTGCTCATCCTGTTTTTATTGATGTAGACCGGGAAACGATGGGCTTATCTCCCGATAGTTTGAGGAAATGGCTTTCAACGTCTGCAGAAATAAAAGACGGGGTTTGTTATAATAAAGAGACAGGGCGGAGAATAAAAGCTTGTGTCCCGATGCACACGTTCGGGCATCCTGTCAGATTGGCGGAACTTGTACAAATATGTGGGCAATATCATATCGAGTTAATAGAAGATGCCGCTGAAAGTGTCGGTAGTTTGTATAAGGGCAGGCATACTGGTACTTTTGCAAAATCAGTGCTTTAAGTTTTAACGGCAATAAAACGATTACGACCGGCGGAGGTGGTATGTTGTTGTTCCGGGATGCCGAATTGGGCGCTTATGCAAAGCACTTGACGACGCAGGCAAAGGTGCCCCATCGTTGGGAATTTATGCATGACCATATAGGTTATAATTATCGTATGCCTAATATCAATGCGGCTTTAGGTTGCGCGCAGATGGAAAATCTGGATCGTTTTGTCGCTAATAAACGTGAGACTGCTGAAAAATATAAGCTGTTTTTCAAGGATATGCCGATTGAGTTTTTTTCCGAACCGGAAGATTGCCGTTCCAATTATTGGTTAAATGCGGTTTTATTGCCGGATAAGTCGGCGCGTGATGAATTTCTGACCTATACAAATGATCATGGAGTTATGACACGGCCGGTTTGGGGATTGATGAATAAACAACCGATGTTTGCGGGTTGCCAGACGGACGATCTGACAAATACTTACTGGTTTGAGGAACGTGTTGTGAATATTCCAAGCAGCGTTCGATTATGAGTGATCCCGGTAATATAGTATTGGTCGGTGGCGGCGGACATTGTAAGTCGGTGATAGAAGCAGCCGAAAGTGCCGGTTATACGATACTCGGCATACTTGATATGCCGGAATTTGTCGGTACTACTGTTTTGGGATATCCGGTTGTCGGAACAGACGACGACTTGGCTGAATATGTAGACAAGGCCCTGTTCCTGGTGACGGTAGGGCATATAAAGGATGCAAGTTTGCGAATCAGATTGCACGAACGCATTCAATCGGTTGGTGGTCGTTTGGCTACGGTTGTGGCTTCTACAGCCCGTGTTTCCCGTCATGCGTTCATTGGCGAAGGGAGTGTGGTATTACACCATGCAATGGTTAATGCAGACGCCCATGTCGGGAAAGGTTGCATAATTAATACATTTGCCAATATTGAGCATGATGCTGTTATTGGAGATTTTTGCCATATTTCGACCGGAGCCATGGTGAATGGCAATTGTACGGTTGGCCAGGGAGTCTTTTTAGGAAGTCAGTCTGTGATGGTGAACGGTGTCGGTATTATGGAATCTTGTGTGATTGCCGCCGGTAGTGTTGTGCGTAAAAATATAGTGAAAAAAGGCGTTTATTCCGGTAATCCGGCTTTATTAAAGATAAAATTGTAAGATATGAAGCATACTCTTGTTATAGCAGAAGCAGGTGTAAATCATAACGGCTCGCTTGAAATGGCGAAACAGTTGATTGATGTGGCGGCAGAGGCAGGAGTGGATTATGTTAAGTTTCAAACCTTTAAAGCCGAGTCACTGGTTTCAAAGAATGCTGTCAAAGCTGAGTATCAGCAAAGGAACCTGCATGATGGCAACAATTCCCAATACCAGATGCTGAAGCAACTGGAACTTACTCGCGAACAGCATTTGATCTTGACAGATTATTGTACAAAGAAAGGAGTGAAGTTCTTCTCTACTGCTTTTGATTTGGACAGTATCGATTTTCTTGCAGAACTTCATTTGGGATTGTGGAAAATTCCTTCGGGAGAAATTACTAACTATCCTTATTTAAGGAAGATTGCCCGAATAGGAGAACCTGTAATCCTGTCTTCTGGAATGAGCGGATACCGGGAAATAGAAGAAGCGTTGGCTGTCCTGGTGGAAAATGGTGTCCGGCATGATGATATAATTGTGCTACATTGTAATACAGAATATCCGACCCCTATGGAAGATGTGAATTTGCGGGCTATGCAGTCTATAGCCGCGAGATTTCATGTCAAAGTCGGATATTCCGATCATACAAGAGGTATAGAGGTCCCTGTCGCGGCTGTCGCATTAGGGGCTTCTGTCATAGAAAAACATTTTACTTTGGACCGGAATTTGGAGGGGCCGGATCATAAAGCCTCTTTGGAGCCGGATGAACTGAAGAGAATGGTTTCATCGATTCGGAATATAGAAAAAGCTTTAGGGGATGCTGAAAAACGGGTAAGCCCTTCGGAAGCTAAAAATATAGAAGTTGCCCGGAAAAGCATTGTTGCTGCATCCAAAATAGAGAAAGGTGAGATTTTTACAGAACAGAATCTGACTGTAAAACGTCCGGGAAACGGCATTTCTCCCATGAAATGGTTGGATGTGTTAGGGAAAGCGGCGACAAGAATATATGAACCGGATGATCTGATAGAATTATGAGAAAGATATGCGTTATAACCGGCAGTCGGGCTGAGTATGGCTTACTAAGTGGCCTTATGAAGCAAATAGATGAATCTGAAGATTTAAAACTACAGGTCATAGCAACCAATATGCACCTTTCTCCTGAATTTGGCTTGACATACAAAGAAATCGAGAAGGATGGCTTTGTTATCGATAAACGGGTTGAGATGCTGCTTTCGTCGGATACATCGAGTGCCACGGCAAAATCCGTGGGATTAGGCATGATTGGTTTTGCCGATGCCTATGAAGATCTGCGTCCTGACCTGATTGTTGTTTTAGGCGATCGGTATGAAATCTTGGCAGCCGTTTCTGCTGCCTTGTTTTTTAAGATTCCTGTGGCCCACCTGCACGGAGGGGAGATTACGGAAGGAGCCTATGACGATGCGATCCGCCATGCGATTACCAAGATGAGCCATTTGCATTTCACATCGACGGAAGAATATCGGAAAAGGGTGATCCAGTTGGGAGAAAGCCCGGATCGGGTGTTTAATGTAGGGGCTATCGGAGTTGAAAATATAAAAAAAGGTTCTTTCCTATCGAAAGAGGAATTGGAGAATAGCTTGGGTTTTAAGTTAGGCGACAAGTCTCTGCTTGTCACGTTCCATCCCGTGACTTTGGAAACGTGTACGGCGCGGGAACAATGCGACAATTTGTTGGAAGTCTTGGCAAGGCATCCGGAGTATCGGATTCTTTTTACACTCCCGAATTCGGATACGGACGGGCGTGTCATAATAGACTGCATAAAAGATTTTGTTGCAAAGAATGAAGACCGGGCAATCGCTTTTAAGTCTTTAGGCAAGCTTCGTTATCTTTCCGCATTGAAATATGTCTCTGCTGCGATTGGTAATTCTTCGAGCGGCATTTTGGAAGTTCCGAGTTTCGGAATACCGACTCTGGATATCGGAAACCGTCAAAAGGGGCGTATTGCTGCAAAAAGCGTGGTGCACTGCGGAACGTCGACGGAAGAAATAGAACAGGGTTTTAGATTAATTTTCTCTGAAACAATTCAATCAGCTTCAAAATTGCGGAGTAATCCGTATGAAAAGGAGGGGACTACAGACATGATTGTTTCTCAGTTGAAAACTTATCCATTGGAAAACCTGATTCAAAAATCATTTTATAATTTGTAATATGGATGCAAACTCAAAATATATTATAGATGAAAATCTAAATATCGGGGAGGCTTTAGTTTCATTGAATCAACTATCCAATGATATCTTAACTCTGTTTGTCGTAGACGGTCAGGGGAGAATGGTCGGTTCGTTGACAGATGGAGATATTCGCCGGTGCCTGATTAAAGGGGTTACATTGGATGCTCCTGTTTCTTTGGCCATGAATCGAAATTTCCATTATTTACAATATGGCAATATTTCTATTGATGAAATAAAAACGCTAAAATCGAAGAAGATAGTCTTATTGCCCTATTTGGATTGTGATAAGCATATAATTAAAATATATAACCTTCAGAAACAGAAGTCTATTTTACCGGTAGATGCGGTTTTAATGGCGGGAGGAAAAGGATTGCGTTTACGTCCGTTGACGGAGACAGTCCCCAAGCCATTGTTGAAGGTTGGCAATAAACCGATTATCGATTATAATATAGATCGTTTGATCGAATACGGTGTCGATCATATTTCAATAACCGTAAATTATTTAAAGGAACAGATTGAGTCGTATATAGCCGAATCCCGTGTGAATTCCAACATACGTTGTATTCGCGAACCGCAGTATTTAGGAACGATAGGGTCGATCAGGTTCGTAGAACATTTTCATCATGATACGGTATTGGTGATGAATTCGGATTTATTTACAAATATAAATTACGAAGATTTCTTCTCTCATTTTTCAGAGCATCAGGCTGATATGTCTGTGGCTGCAGTGCCTTACTCTGTTTCGGTTCCGTATGGGATATTTGATTTGGAAGGGCGGGAGATTAGAGGCATAAAAGAAAAGCCGACATTCAATTATTATGCTAATGCCGGCATATACTTGATAAAGAAAGATTTATTGGAACTTATTCCTTCAAATACGTTTTTTGATGCGACGGATTTCCTTAATCTGTTAATCTCGAAGGGCTATAAAGTCATACGTTATCCTATTACCGGCTATTGGCTGGATATCGGTAAGTTTGAAGATTTTGATAAAGCTCAGGAATTAGTAAACCATTTATAATTGAATAATGAGATTGTTGTATTTGATACCGGCGAGAGGGGGAAGTAAAGGTATTCCTCATAAGAATATAAAACAGTTATCGGGAAAGCCTTTAATTGCTTATTCGATTGATGTGGCCCGTCAATTGACGGACGACAGTAATATCTGTGTCTCGACCGATGACGATGAAATTATACGGGTTGTTACATCTTATGGTCTGGCAGTTCCGTTTAAAAGACCTGATTTTCTTGCGACAGATTCAGCCGGTACATACGAGGTCATTTTGCATGCAATCGATTTTTATGAGAACTTAGGGGTTTGCTATGATGCGGTAGTCCTTTTGCAACCGACTTCTCCACTGCGGACTGCCCGGCAGGTAACGGAAGCTATCGGGTTATATGATAAGTCTGTTGATGCCATTGTTTCCGTATGCGAATCCCCTCAAAATCCATATTATAATTTATTCGAGGAAAACAGGGATGGGTATCTTCGTATCTCAAAGGGCGATGGCGCTTTTAGAAGACGCCAGGATACTCCTTCTGTCTGGATGTTTAACGGGGCTATTTATGTTTTTAATGTAGAATCATTGCGTAAGGGGTATTTCGATAGTTTTAAGAAAATACGTAAATATGTTATGCCACTGGATATGTCAGTCGATTTAGATACCCTTACAGATTGGATGTATCTGGAAGCTGTAATGAATAAAGGAAAGTAGCATGTCTTTTGCTTTGATAAATAAGATACGGACTAATACATTGTTCAGGAACGGAACGTTATTCGCTTTCTTCTCTTTTCTGAATAGTGGCATCGGCTTCTTACTGTTATTGGTATTAGCCAGCTTTATCCCCCCTTCCGAATATGGGGAGTTGAATCTGTTTAATACGTTTGTGACATTGTTGGCTATTTTTATTTCATTGAATGCGACGGGTATTATTGCTGTCGATTTTTTTTCTGCAGAGAAAACGCAACTTCGGCGGATGTTAAGTACGGTTTTATGCCTGTCTTCCGCTTCATTTCTTGTTTTTTCATTACTGCTCTTGTCCTTTTCCTCTTTTTTTGAACGGATAATCGGATTGTCTGCTGAGTATCAATGGTTGGGGCTGTTGGTTTGCTATATGCAAGTCTTTTCCACTGTTAATCTGGATATTTGGCGTTTGGAAGAAAATCCTCTTTCCTATGGAATATATAGTGTCTCAACAGTTCTTGCAAACTTTATCTTGACTTTAATTCTGGTTATTGGCTTCCATTGGGGGTGGTTGGGACGAGTGTACGCACAGGTTGCCGTCAGTATGCTGTTCTTTTTCGTCAGTATCTATTTCCTGATAAGAAGGGGCTATCTTCAAAGGCTGATACCAAATAAAGAAACCGTAAAGTCTGCTTTGGCTTTCGGTATCCCATTAATTCCTCATAGCGCTTCCGCCTGGATTCGTCAAGGCTTGGATCGGTATGTGATTAATTACTTTTATATGGCTGCCCAAGTCGGAATATACAGCTTCGCTTATAATTTTGCTAATATTATTCAGATTATAGGCTTGGCTTTTAATGCGACAAACTCGGTATATATATATAAGAACCTTGCCAATATAGAGGCGGATACATCCAGCCGTTTATTGAAGCAGACTAAAGTCATGACTTTGTTTTTTGCAATTGTTACATTATGTGTTTATGTCGGAACTTCTATCTTTATACCGGTATTTGTTCCTAAATATAAAGATGCAGTACCCTATCTGTTCCCGTTATGCATGGGCGCTTTTTTCCAATGTGTATATTATTTGTTTGTGAATTATCTGTTCTATTATAAGAAGACAAAAAAACTAATGTATATAACATTTTCAATGTCTCTCTTTCATGTGCTGCTATCCGTGTTGCTAACGCGGTATTCGGTGATGTACACGGCTTATGTAACGATGATTGTAAACATGATGATTACTTTAGGCGTATTTTTATACAGTCGTCGTATATATAAACTGATATGATTTGTTGAATTTAATATAATATTCTATGCATAAATATTCTATCCCCCGTTTTTCGAGGGTTTGTATAGTCGATACGGTTTATTCATTGTTTATTTATTTGTTGATCAGTAGTAAAGAAGAAACGGGTCATACATTTTTCTTCTTTTCGGATGGAATCGATGCCTCGATAAGAAATAGGTTCCCTAACCATTATTACATCCCTTCCAAAGATTTCCCAAAGCGTAACTTTATATCAAGACTTTGGCTTCGTCTGAAATTGAGATTGGTCGCTCCTTTTAAATGGCCTTTTTTAACATCAGCTGATTTATATGGGCATGACCATCTTTGTTTTACCCCCTCCTTGACCGGAAATAGAAGAATGACCGTCTTGGAGGATGGCATGGGCAATTATTGTGATAATCCTTTTGGATTTGTCGAGTATTCGGGGATCGAACTTTTAATCAGGAATCTCTTATTTGGCCCATTGTCGACAAAGAGGCCGTTAGGTAAATCCTCCTATGCGGAGAAGGTTATCCTGACAGGAATGAAAAGTATTCCGGAAGAATTAAAACAAAAAGCAATTCTTATCGATCTGCCTCAGATGTGGGATGCTTTGGAGGAAAGTGAAAAAGGGCGGATTTGCAGTTTTTTTTCCATTGACTTTGAGATGCTGAAAGAGCTTTCTCAGAAAGATACAGTTCTTTTCACACAGCCCTTTGCTGATGAAATAACGCTTGACGGGCTCATTGGCATTTATCGTAAGATGCTGGAGAATGTGGACAAAGACAAACTTCTCATCAAGAGACATCCTCGTGATATGGTTGATTATAAGACCGCTTTTCCCGGTGTGTATGTATTTGATAAACCGATACCGATGGAACTGTTGACGTTATTAGGTGTGCGGTTTAAAGATGCCTATACAATAAGTTCAACCGCAGTGCTTTTACTGCCTCCAACTGTTAAGATTCATTTTTCCGGTCATGCCGTGCATCCGGGACTATTGGAAAAATATGGAGATATTCAGATCGGAAATTTGAAAGGTAATAAATGATTTCCAATCCTAAAGAGTCGTTGCTTTTGTTGTGGGAGTCCCGATAAAGTAGTACATTTGTCAACAGGCAGTAATCGAATCATTGCTGTTTAAGACGAAAGTGAAGGCGCTCTAAATATAAATAATTCTTTTGGCAAAGAGATTAAAACAACTATCATAGCATTATGTACGATATTTTATTAACCTCGTTGATCCTTTTGTTTTTGTTATTCGCGGCTTTGTGGCAAAGTAGAAGTGGTGATGAGAAAAATTTCTTCTCTAAAGATTATACAAATACATTGAAGGGTTTGTGCGCGATTGTGGTACTGCTCGTACATGTAGATCCGTCCTATCAGAATCCCCTTCAGGACGGTGTCGGAAGTTTTGCTTATGTCGCAGTGACTTTATTCTTTTTTATTTCTGCTTATGGCATGCAGTTAAGTGTGGAAAGGAAGCCCGGATATTTAAAGCATTTTTGGCGGAACAGGTTGGTGAGCCTTCTTATACCCTGTTTCCTGATTAATTTGTTTGCGTTCGCATATCAAATGGGAATCTTGAATAATAAGAGTTTAGCTGTCCTTGTTGAGATCAATGGATATGTAAAGGTTTTACTTCAATATTGTTTGTTGTTCTATTGTGTGATGATGCTTGGCAAATGGTTAAAGGTGGAGAAGACTTGGATTACGGACGGTTTGCTTATTGCTGGCGTAGTAGGTTCGAGCCTGTATCTTTATTTTAGCGAAGGAGGTGATGGCGCAAATGTTTCGGGATGGTGCTATGAACGCTATGGACTGGTATGGGGATTGTTGTTATATCGCTTTTTCCCTCGGGCTTTAACTTGGTTCAATGCGCAACGGCTTGTCAAAATTATAGCCTTTTCGTTCTTGAGCGCTCTCCTGGGCTTGCTTTATCTGAAGTTCAAAACCGATTGGTTTTATGGAGAGTATCTGTTGAAAGTGCTTCTTGGCATATCTATAATTACTCTTTTGTTTTTGGTCTCTCAAAAAAGAATTTTCGGCAATAGAGTAGGGAGGTTCCTGGGCGATATATCTTTTGAGATTTATTTATCGCATGGGCTTATAATGGGTATATTGGCCTATTTCTGTCCATCGCTAAGGAGCGGAACCTTTCTCATCCTCTCGGTTGTTATGACGGTTCTTTTCAGTTGGCTGGTTCATGAGATTGCAAAACGGCTTGTTTCGTTGTTAAGAGCCAAAGAAATAGGGCGTAAAGCATAATAAATAGATAAGAAAAACGTTTTTGTTACAAACTGGATATAATGGTACAAGACTTTATAAATAAAAACTTTAGCCGGTTACTAATATTCACTCTCATATTCGGAGTGATTCTGTATGATACAATTGGATTTGATTACACGGATGAGCTGTGTTCTTTATTGCTGTTTGTCTTATTTCTCAAATATGTTTTTTCCACTCCGCATTGGGAAGTAAACAAGATGTTTTTGGTGACTACGGCTGTCTTTCTTTTTTATCTGTGCTATTCTTTTTATATAGGGAGTAATAGCAAAGCCGCTATAATTACTGATTTTGTCGTACAATACAAACCCTATCTCGGCTTTTTCTGTGTTTATGCAATCAAACCTGTAGTATCTCCAACCTACAAGAAATTGATATGCGAAATATGTATTGTTCTTGGCATTTACCTGTTAGGGGTGGGAATTGCATATCAAATATCTCCAACCAATCTTAATTACATATCGATGCATCCATCCCGGTTGGCGACTTCAGTTTCGATTATCAGTCTTTTGTATCTGTATTGCAGTGACTTCACCCAAAGGGATAAAGCAATATTTATATTATTGATGGTGGTCGGATTATTATCCGAGCGTTCCAAATTTTATGGATTCTTTATTATTTGTGTAGCAATGATCCTATTTGTAAAGCCGTCATTTAAGTTTAAGCTGAATATAAAAAATATCATTTTGTGCTCTATTGTCCTTGCACTGGTTTTATTTTTTACTTATAAAAAGATGAATATCTATTTTATTAGCGGAGGAGACTTTTTGGGTGATGATGAAAAGATACAAGACTCTATTGCACGGGCGGCACTCTATTTCTATGCACCTGATATTTTGTCCGACTATTTCCCTTTTGGGTCCGGATTCGGATCTTATGCGACTTACGCGTCCAGTGTATATTATTCGCCATTATATAATCACTATGGAATGGATGGAATATATGGATTAAGTAAACATTTTGGCTCTTTTATCGCAGATACATATTATCCGGCATTGGCTCAGTTTGGATATGTCGGCATTTGTTTATTTTTCCTGTTTTGGGGAAACTTGGCGCTAAAAGCATTGAGGAGCCATAAATTTGCGTATAAAGAGGCATTAATGGCGTTGATGATTATTCTCTTTTTCATGATCGAATGTACTACCGATTCTACAATAACACACAATCGTGGATTATTTATGATGGTGCTTTTGGGACTTTTGTTCTCAGACATAAGGCATATAGTAGCGCAAGATAAGAATAAAAAAGTATTGTCTTCAAAATAATTCTTATGGCAAGAATACTTGTAGCGAATAAATTCTATTATCCAAGAGGGGGAGATTGTATTTATACGATCGACTTGGTTGGATTATTACAATCCCATGGTCATGATGTCGCGGTTTTTGCCATGCAGCATCCGGAGACATTGCAAACGCCATGGAATAAATATTTTCCGGAAGAGGTTAAGTTCGGGATGGGAGTGAGCTCTTTTAAAGCGGTTATGCGTCCATTCGGAACGGCTGATGTCATACAAAAATTCAATGCCTTATTGGATGACTTCAAACCGGATATTGTCCATTTGAATAATATTCATTCGCAGCTTTCTCCTGTTATTGCGGAACTGGCGCATAGCCGGGGAATCAAAGTCTTTTGGACATTGCATGATTATAAATTGCTTTGTCCTCGTTATGACTGTTTACAAAATGGAACGATTTGCGAACAGTGTTTGGATAATCTGCATAATGTGGTAAAATATAAATGTCTTAAACATTCATATATAGCGAGTTCTATTGCGTATCTGGAAGCCAGGAAATGGAACCGGGACAGGCTGGAGAAATGTACGGACCAGTTTATTGCTCCGAGCCAGTTCATGTTGGGAAAAATGAAGTCTGGAGGATTTTCCTCTTCAAAGATTACCCAGCTCTATCATTTTGTGGATAAAAAGAAATACGTGAATGTTGATTATAACAAAGAGGACTACTATTGTTATGTCGGACGTTTGTCTTCCGAAAAGGGAGTTACGACTTTAATAGAAGCAGCCAATCAGTTGCCATATAAATTAAAAATCGTAGGAGACGGCCCTTTGAAAGACGAACTGGCTGCTAAGGTAAATAAGGATGCACCGATTGACTTTTTGGGCTTTAAATCATGGGAGGAAGTAAAAACGATTGTAAGTAAAGCTCGTTTTATAGTTGTTCCTTCGGAATGGTATGAAGTTTTAGGACTTGTAATCATAGAAGCGGAATGTGTAGGAACTCCGATATTGGGAGCACGCATTGGTGCGATTCCGGAACTGATAGAAGAAAATGTAAATGGTATGTATTTTGAAAGTCGGAACGTTTCTGATTTATCAGGGAAAATAACCGAGATGTTCAATGCGTCCTTTGACTACCAGACTATTGCAGAGAGAGCACAAAGAAAATTAAGCGCAGAAACATATTATGAGCATCTCATAAAAGTGTATGGTTTATAAACTGTACACAAGAAGTTTTTTTAATTAACTTGTCTTACAATACAGAATAGATTATCTTCGTTTTGTAAGAAAGAAACAATAAAAGCAAATGACTAATCAACAAAGTAAAATACAAAGTCCCACCGATATGTGTATCATCACAACCTATCGGTGCCCCATGCAGTGTAAAATGTGTGACATTTGGCAGAATCCTACGGAGAAAAGTAAAGAAATCCAACCAAAGGAATTGGAACTGTTGCCTAATGTGAAGTTTGTCAATATTACAGGAGGAGAGCCTTTCATACGGGAAGACCTGGATGAAATTGTAGAAGTCCTTTTCAAGAAGTCGCCGCGTGTGGTTATTTCTACATCCGGCTGGTTTGAAGACCGTGTTATCAAATTGGCTGAAAAATATCCGAATATAGGTGTCAGGATAAGCATTGAAGGATTATCTCAGAAGAATGATGAATTGAGAGGCCGTAAAGGTGGATTTGATAAAGGCCTGAGAACGCTTCTTGCATTACGTGAAATGGGGGTTAAGGATATCGGATTTGGCATAACCGTATCGAATAATAATTCAGAGGATATGCTATCCTTATATCATTTGGCCAAACAATTGAATCTTGAATTTGCTACGGCTG
This sequence comes from Parabacteroides sp. AF48-14, assembly GCF_003477465.1. Lineage (NCBI taxonomy): Bacteria > Pseudomonadati > Bacteroidota > Bacteroidia > Bacteroidales > Tannerellaceae > Parabacteroides > Parabacteroides sp. AF48-14. Next base: position 14,857 of record NZ_QUDI01000038.1, on the reverse strand, counting down.
CGTTTCATAATTCATACTATTTTCACAAGTATGACAATGTCATAACCAATAAGACGGAGGTTATTTCCAATTTTGAGAAACTTATTTCTTTGCAGATGCAAGAGTCGTCTCCCAAATCCTGGTTCAGGGCATTTTTTAATAACGGATTGATCAATTATATCGAAGGAAACCGGAGAATGCTGCCTTGTGAGGCTGGTTTGGTTAACTTCTTTGTCGATCCTTACGGCGAGGTGTATCCATGCAATGGCCTTGAAGATAAGTATTGGAAAGAAAGTATGGGAAATATCCGTAATGTGACTGATTTTCAGGAAATCTGGCAAAGCGAACAGGCTCAAAGAGTCAGAGAACAAGTTCGCAAATGTCCTAAAAACTGCTGGATGGTAGGTACTGCGTCTCCTGTTATGAAAAAGTATATTCGCTATCCGTTGCAATGGGTTATAAAGAACAAAATGAATAGCCTGTTGAATAAGCCTTTGTGTTTAGAGAAGAAATGGTATGATGTAGGTCAGGATCCGGAGCAAGGTTCTTTAAAAGAAAAATTATGAGAATAGTGGTCGTCGGGCTAAGAGGCTTTCCTAATATACAAGGTGGAGTAGAGACACATTGTGAGGAGTTATTTCCCAGAATAGCAAAGATGGGACATGAAATCATAGTGGTCAGAAGGAAGAACTTTGTGAAAGAGAATCCTCCTCGCTCTGAATATAGAGGTGTTAAATTCAAGGATATTCCAAGCCCTTCCATATCGGGCTTGGAAGCCGCTGTTCATACCGCCTTAGGTATTTTGTATGCCAAAAAAGTGCGTGCAGACATTCTTCACGTTCAGGCAATAGGCCCTTCTGTTATGATCCCTTTGGCCAGGCTGTTAGGCCTCCGGGTTGTTATGACGCATCACGGTCCGGATTATGATCGGGACAAATGGGGAATATTTGCAAAATTCATACTTCGGTTAGGGGAACGTTTTGCGGCAATGGGGGCAAAGGATATTATATCCATATCCACTGTTATTTCGGATATTCTGAAAGAAAAATATAAGCGGGTAAAACGGGTACACCTTATCTTTAATGGAATTACATCTTTTGATGGAATCACTGATTCTACGGATTATTTGGATAGTATCAATTTATCTCCCGGTAAATATATATTGGCTGTCGGCCGGTTTGTGGAAGAAAAAAGATTTGACAAACTGATTGAGGCATATATAAAACTTCATCTTAAAGATTACAAATTAATAATTGCCGGGGATACGGATTATCCAACATCGTATGCACATTTTCTCAAGACATTCGCCCTTGAGAATGAAGTAATCATTCCGGGCATTGTCAAGGGGGAAAAGTTGTATCAATTATATAAACATGCAGCATTGTTTGTCCTTCCTTCTTCTCATGAAGGTTTGCCGATCACCTTGTTAGAGGCAATGGCCTGCCGGCAAAAAGTATTGGTCAGTGATATTCCGGCAAACAAAGCTGTCGGTTTGCCGGAAAAGAATTATTTCAAATTGGATGATATAGAAGATATGATGCATCATATTAAGGATTTGTTAAACAATGGACAGACGAATCAGACATATGATCTGTCAAAATACGATTGGGATAATATCGCAAAAGAGACAGAGAAGGTCTATTTGACAAAATAAAGGGCTGTGTAAACAAGCGTGAAGGTCCTGACTCGTCAGGATCGGTTGTAAAATGGTATTGCAGTACTTCATGGGGCTATAGTGCCGTAAAGGAATGAATCACCCGGCAGATAGAATGAACGATGCGGAATGTGTGCCTCCTCCATACCTACCCGCTATTCATGTCACAGCCGTGAAACAAAAGAAATCCAATTGTAACATAGAAGGAAGACAGTTGTGACATGAAAGGAATACAGCCGTAACATGCAATAGAGGACCGGTGTTTACCCATTATTGATTCACTTTTTCTTGGAACTGCATCTGTAAAACTTAATATCCGAGGTGCTTCTTTAAAAACTCGGCAATCTGTCTTCCCATAGCATATCGGGAAAAATTTTCCAAATACATTTTTCTCGCATTTTCACCTATCTCATTTCGTCTCTTATCATCTGATAGAAACTCACAGACCTGTTGTGCAAATAAATCTATATCTTTTGCGATTGCGACGCCGTTATATCCATCTTTTATGTACATCTCTTGCAATGTGCTTGGCGTTGTAACAATAGTGGTTCTTTTCAACATCATGCTATTAAGCAAGACGGTGTCTCCGGAGCATATGGTCCCATCGTTAATCGGGATTATTACCAAATCGGCATTGGCAATCCAAGGAAATTGTTCATCTCCTGTGATATCGTCCCTTAAGATGACATTCTTGGGCAATTCCTTTTTAGGCATGTAGGTATCACTGATAATTACCAATCTGTGTTTTTCCAGACAGGGAGTACCCCAAACCGATACCAGAAAATCGAAATCCCTGTTTGAGCGTCCAATGGTCAAACTATAGTCGGAACAATCGACCTTTGATTGTTTCCAATTATCAAATAAGTCAGGAACACCAAACCCTCTTACGATGAATTTGCTTTTATCGACACCCAGTTCTTCGCTACAGCTTTCAACATAGTTATAGCTTGGTACATGCATAAAATCCAAATAGATATTATCTACGCAGTACTTCATGTATTTATAGTAAATGGAACCTAAGAATCCTTTCTTTCTTTTGTAAGTGAAATTCAGAGCAACGATTTTAGTGGATTTCTTGACTTTAAACAGTCTGCAATAGAATGCCATGTTTAAAGCATAAAATTGTTGCCATCCCAACAACAGGTCGCATTTTTCCCTACTTAAAAAGAATAGTAAGGGAGCCATAAAGTATTTGATATAGCGGAATATATTGATAAGTTTATTTTTTTGTCCATAATCACTGCGTGCAACTTTGATTGTGCACTCTTCTTTCAAAACAGAAGAGATGGCTTCTGAAAAGGTTTGTACTTCTTCTCTATCACAATCAACAAATAAAATACATTTCATACTCTTAATGCTTATGATTATTTATTACGACTTGGAATTCAATAGTTTATTAAATAAATTCTCCCATTGTCCCATGACCTGTTCAACGGAATAGCGCATGATGTTGGATCTGGCTTTTTCTCCCATCCGGCAACGGAGAGGCTCGTCACCCATAAGAAGAGACAGCTTTTCTGATAAAGCTTGAATATCACCGACCGGTGTAATAAAGCCATCTTCTCCCTGTGATATAATTTCTGAAGGACCACAAGGTGCTGCAAAGCTTACGCATGGCAAACCGCATGCCATTGCTTCCGGTAGAACCATTGGAAAACCTTCGTAGCGGGAACTCATTACATAAATAGAGGCATTCAAGTACTTGTCGGCAATGTCACGTGTCGGTGGAAAAATATGTACGGAATCGCCAATCGCATATTGCTGGATAATTGATTGTAATTTCGCGTAATCTTCTCCTTGCCCATAGATGGCAAGTTGCCAGTCCGGATGCTTTTGAACCACTTTGTTCCAAGCTTCCAGTAGCATGTCATATCCTTTTTGCACGGTTAGCCGTCCTACACTGATTACTTGTTTGTTCAGGCAAGTGGAACCTTTTTCAGGTATGAAGGATATTGCATTGGTGATTACATATAGATTTCGGATATTTTTCCAATCTTTCGCATCTTCTTTTGTCAATACTACAAATGCATCATAATGGTTGATAAATGATTGTTTACGCCATTCTTTCGTTAAAGCAAACCACTTCTGATATGTAGGGCCCCGTTATATTTGAGTTCAATAGCACGCGAATAGCGGGAAAAATGATATTGCAATATTTTCAGGCTCCCGTCTTTTAACGAGTGAAGAAAAGAGAGTTCGTGATCAAATAGGGAGATTGTAAAATCCGGTCGCAATACATGCAAGAGCTCATTTAACTTGCGTTTATGCTCCTTTCCTTTCCGTATCCGATTCCATATCTTCACCGGAGACATGGAGTTATTAACTGCCTCGTAACATATGTTGAGATTATGGAAATTAATTTTATCGGAGAATTCGAATGCCGGCTTTTCCCGTAGAGGAATCTCTGTTGTCACAATATGTACGTCATGTCCATGTTCTGCAAAATGATTTGCTTGGATGGAGAGTGTTCGTTCTGTTCCTCCAGCCCGTGAATGGTCGGAAATACAATATACAATTTTCATGATACGATAATTTAAATAGAATGGTGTATCTTTAGTTTTGACATATCTGCTTAATATTTTGTATACACCAATTTTTAAGCTGCCCAGCCCCATTTTTTCCTTTTCAGCTATACTATATAAGATAAGCATTTCATTTGCTGATAAAAATTCAATGGCAGGATAACAAGCTGAATATCCTTTTTTATTTTCAAGGATGGACTTTCTTTTCCAGCTTTGGCCTTCATCCATAGATCCTGCAACACAGAGAGGCATCCGCTCTTCATTACTCATATTCCAAACAGCGACAAGAGCATCCGTGTATGGATTTCTGGCAATTGAAGCTGGCGACAAAGGTGATTGGAGGGTACTGGATGTTACTTTGCTCCAGGAATACCCTTTGTCTTTCGAATATGAATAGTATTGCCATCCCCAATTTGTCCTGATATACATCAGGATATTTCCATTTAGCAATTCTATGATTCCCGGTTCTTGAAAAATCAAACCTTTTTGAGCAGAAGGAACAGAGTTACCTTGATGCCAGGTTTTTCCTAAGTCATCAGAATAGTAACAGTAGATTGTGCCGTTCCCTTGGAATACTCCATCCTGAAAAGAATGTTTGGATACAGGGATTACAATTCGTCCCGTCGATAATTGAATTGCCCGGCTATTATTCATTACGAAATATCCACTTTCCGGCTTGATACATGCTATCGGCTCAGACCAGGTTTCAGCGTCGTCATTGGAAAACCTGACAACAGGATAGCAATCCGTATTACTGTTTTTTACAAGATAGAACAGGGCGATTGTATTGTTGCTTAACTTCAACAGGGAGGCTGACATGACATTTAAACTATTTTCCCGGTTTATAAATTCAGCTTCCTCAGACCAACTTTTTCCTCTGTCTGTAGAGATACGCTTAACTAACGTTGCCGGGCTGTGATCATAAAAATCTCCGTGAAATTTTGTGTACACTAATAGAAGGAGATCTTCTCTGATCTGTATAATATCCCCTTCGCTTCTTCTTGGTATGTCCAATGATGATTCGATAAATAGTGATTCTGATTTTAATGCATAGGTTAAAATTTCTTCTTCTATTTCTTCCGAAGAACAACTAATGAAACAACAAACGAGGATAAAATAAATCCAGCTGAAATTTACATTCTTAGCCATATCGAACCGTTAATTATTGTTTCGTAAAGATATAACAATTACTCTATAAATCTTGCTCTTATAGTATTTTTAACATGTCCTTTGATCCTTGATTTTTTTTACATCCTTGAGGTTACATCCCGTACATCCGCAACACGGATCACCGGCTTTGGGAGGATGGGCCAACAGCTTGTATATTTTCCTGCCTATATACAAGAGGACGATGAGACCAATGATGATAATTGCTATTTCTTGCCACATGGTGAAATGTTTTGTTGTTTATCCGAATAAATTCATAAAGAAATGTCCTGTCTGGTAGACAAGGCATGAGACAACCCATGCCAGCGTACAAGTATAGGCAATCACGAAGAGCCCCCATTTCCAGGACCCCGATTCGTTCACGATCGCAGAAATGGTTGCGATACAAGGGAAATAGATCAGAACAAAGAGCATGAAACTCAATGCAATCAGAGGCGTGAACACCGGTTCGCCCTCTGCATTCCGGTCTTGTTTCAGGCGCTCGGTAAGAACCTGTTCGTCGTCTGATTCTCCGGTATATAAAACACTCAATGTGCTGACAACAACCTCCTTGGCTGCCATACCAGTCAGCAGGCTGACACTCATTTTCCAATCGAAGCCTAACGGATGAAGTATGGGCTGTATCGTTTGGCCGATACGTCCGATATAGGAATTTTGCTGATGCTCCATCGACTTCAGACGTTCCAGTTCGTCTATCGCTTCTGTTCTCTTTTCCTCGTTTGTTTCGGATTGTTCTATTTCTGCAATTTGTTTGTCGAAAATGTCTCCGCCTTCCGAGTGGCGCGGGAAATAGCCGAGGAACCAGATGAGGATGGATGCGATCAGGATGATGCCTCCCATCTTATGCAAGTATTGTTTGGCTTTTTCCCACATATGGATCACGATAGACTTTCCTGTCGGCATACGATAGGGGGGAAGCTCCATTACGAACGGCACGTCTTCCTCGTTAAAAAGGAAACGCTTGAATAAACGCGCCATCAGGACAGCCAGCAAGATACCCGAAGAGTAGAGGATCAGCATCACTGTTCCTGCCGTTTGTGGGAAGAAAGCTCCCGTCAGAAGGACGTAAACCGGAAGACGGGCGCTACAACTCATTAACGGATTGACCAGCATGGTTATCATCCGGCTATTCCGGCTTTCGATCGTACGGGATGCCATGATGGCCGGAACGTTGCAACCGAACCCCATTACAAGCGGAATAAACGATTTTCCGTGCAGCCCCATCTTATGCATGATTTTATCCATGATGAAAGCGGCACGTGCCATGTAGCCCGAATCTTCCATAAAGGAGATGAATGCATAGAGTATCAGGATGTTGGGCAGGAATACGATGACACCTCCCACACCTCCGATTATGCCGTCTACCAACAGGTCTTTCAGCGGTCCTTCGCTCATGTTGCCTCGTACAAACTCACTGATCCAGCCTACGAGCGACTCGATCCATCCCATCGGGTATTCGCCGACACGGAAAGTCGCTTCAAACATAACCCACATGAAGAGGATAAAGATCGGGAAACCTAAGACTTTGTGAGTGACAAAAAGGTCGATGATCTGTGTGCTGGTTGCTTCATGTATCTTGTTTGGCTCGTATGTCTCGCGCAGCGCACCGGAGATGAATCCGTAACGGGCGTTCGTGAAAGCTGTTTCGCAGTCTTCTTTCAGGAGTGTTTCGATTTGTGCTGCGCAGCGGTCACGTTCCTGTATGACGGTTTCGGATCCGGGTAATGCTTTTACAAACGATTCGACTTCGGGATCGCCTTCAAGGAGTTTGATAGAAAGGTATCGTTTGGAAAGGCTTTTTGAGACGTTCCCATTCAGTTTCAATTCATGTCTTACACTGTAAATGGCCTTTTCCAACACATCGCCATAGTTGATATGGATATGGCGGAGCACCGGGTCTTCCTCTTCATACACTTTGATGACCCGATTAAAAAGATCTTCTATGCCAAAACCGGTTTTACTGACTGTCGGGACGATCGGCGTACCGATCATGCGTGCGAGCGATTCGTGATCGAATTTATTACCATGGCGTTCCAGCTCGTCGTACATATTGAGAGCGATTACCATACGCATATCCATGTCGATCAGTTGGCAGGTCAGGTACAGGTTGCGTTCGAGGTTGGATGCGTCGACTACGTTGATGACTACGTCCGGCTGCTCTTCGTTCAGATGTTTGCGGACGTAAAGTTCTTCCGGCGTGTAAGCCGACAACGAATAAGTCCCCGGCAGGTCTACAATCTTAAACGTATATCCGTTTTGATGGAATGTTCCGGCTTTTGCATCGACTGTCACACCACTGTAGTTTCCGACATGTTCGTGCGCGCCGGAAGCAAAGTTGAACAAGGATGTTTTGCCGCAATTGGGATTACCCACCAATGCGACATTGATCGTCTTTCCTTTGTGCATGGCCATGGCCTGCAAGCTTTTGTTGGATGGCAGGATATAGGAATCGGCCGAACGGTTTTCCGGTTGAAGCGTGTCGGCTTCTGCAAATTCGGCAGCACTGACCACCTCTATCATCTTTGCGTCATTTCGTCTTAAAGAGACGTCATAACCCATTACACGATAGTGGATTGGGTCTTTAAGTGGAGCGTTTTGTATGACATCGACTTCTTTCCCCCTGATAAATCCCATTTCGATAATGCGTTTGCGGAAGGCTCCGCGTCCCATTACCTTGACTATAACCCCTTTTTCGCCTGTGCGAAGTTCCGATAATCTCATCTTTTTTTAATCTTGCGCAAAGGTAGTATGAAATGGTAATATGGTCAATACCGTATTGTAGGTATTTTTTGTTAGTTTTGCGTTTGAAAAGGCTTTAATATACACTATGCGAAATAGAGCGATATTATGTTTAGGGTCCAATTGGGATTGCGAATCGAATATACATTCGGCGGGTGAGTTGTTGCGGGGATATTTCTGCCCGATACATTTTTCGGAGCCTGTTTATACGGAACCTGTCGGGTTGCCTGCTTCGGGGTTATTCCTGAATCAGGCGGTTGTAGCCTATACAGACTGTTGTCTGGAAGAGGTGAGGCGATCTCTAAAGGAGATGGAAAAGGTTTTGGGCCGTATGCCGGATAGCAAGGAAAAGGGGCAGATCCCGATTGATATAGACCTGCTCCTTTGGAATAACGAAATATTGAAACCTGCCGACTGGGAAAAGGAGTATGTGCAATTACTCATGTCTTCTGCTTTTGAATCCGGCCAAAATGATATAAGGAGAGAGGCGGTATCTGAAAAAATCAATATGGTCGAGTAGAAAGTTCGCCATCCGGGCCAACATTCTTGCCAAAGGATTCTTCCGGGAGGTATAATAATGACCGGTACAAACAGCAAGAGTATGACCATGAGGCCGCAAGTATTGGGCATATTCTTCAAAAGGAAGGATTCGTTCCATATAATTGCCTGTTTCCGGGTCGCATGTGTTATGCTTGTCTTGGAGGGAAGGAATTGTGTACGAACCTGTCCCTTCCATATTGTTTGATTGTATAAAGTATTTGATGTCGTCGTAGATCATCCCCCGTGTGAGGGCGGCATATTCACGGGCTTTCTCAGCTGGCATATCCGGATAGGTCCGGGTAATGAATTCCAGACGTTTGGTGTAATAATTGGGAGTGATGATATTCCCTTTTTCATACATATCCATCTCTTTATATAGTTGTCTCTTTTTCCGGATATTCATCGGATTGGAGCCGGTTGTGAATACCATGCCCAGCTCTTCGTTGATGGATGTCAGGTCTGCAAAGAAGCGGCGAAGATTGTATATATGTTCGATTACGTCGATCGCGATCAACAGTTCGGGTTTTACCTGATTCTCTTTACACCACTTTACCAGGTCGGGAGAATCGCCGCAAATGATTACGTCCGGTCCAGCCAGGTCCAATGCACGACTGATCTCTCTGACCGCGATAACAGATTGCGGATTTCGGTCGATATATATGACTTGTTTGACATTGATAGCTTTCAGTAGCAGACTTAAAAAGCCACATCCGCCCCCGTAGTCGACTATAGTCAGGTCTTTATGGTCTTTTTTGAGGGCTAAAACACTGATGAATAAAGTCCTAATGTAAATGTCTTTATAATAGGATATTACTGGCGTTATGTGTGCAAGATACTGCTTATTGTAGTCACTGATAGGCAATTTGTTAAAATCACAATTAAGTACCTTCTCAATGAACTTTTCCATTATATTTTTAAATTCTTCAATTTCCATAAATAAAGTTGTTTAGACGTTCGCCTTGATATTGATTGGAGTAGGTCGGATACAGAGCGTTGCTCCGTTGTTCGACCGATTCCGGGTTTATTTCCGTCTGCATCAATTCCCGGCAGGTACGGATCATTTCCTCCGGTGTATTGGCTATATGGCAAAGTTGTTCCAGGCCGCTACCGGTTACCATCAGGCTGTTTACCATCGTATGCCGTCCGGCAAAAAGGCTGTTCAGCAGTTTCAGCTTCAAGCCGGTTGCCTGGAAAGTAACCAATGCATGCACTTGTGCTTCGTGTATCAGTTCGCTCATCCGTTCTTCCGTCGGGTTGGCTTCGATATGGATATTCGGGAACGGGGCGGCTGCTTTCAATAAGGAAGAGGGCGGATTCATACCGGCGATAATACAGCGGCAGTTCAGTTTGCTGAATACGTTTTGGATCAGGAACAGGGCAGCCTGGGTGTTTTCGATAACCGACAACTTGCCGTGATACAGGATGAAATCGGACGAACCGGGCTTTACCGTAATCCGGTCATTCGTGTGAAAGCAAGGCATAAATTCGATCCGCTTGTCCGGAAACTGGCGGCGCAGATAATCCGTGTCGGTTGTCGATACGGCGATCACCAAGTCGGCATGTCTCACTACTTTTTGGTATCGTTTGAAGCGCCAAGCCTCTATCCGGAAGAAACATTTCCGGACCGGATGACTTTCTGCTTGTGCCAGATGATTGTAATAATCATGCTCTATATTTGCTTCCCGATATATCTTTATCCGGTTTTTCAGCCGGGAATCACTCATGTAATAACAGCAATGAAGTCCTTCGAACAGGATCGGGTAATCGTTCTTCAGCAGGTTGGCGATTAATTGCGGTTCTTTGCGGCTGTACACATTGTAGGGCAGCAGGCTGATGTTGGTACGTAATCCCGTATGTCGTTTGTAATAATATACCTTCTCACACATTGCTTCCAATTCTGGCGAATGTGGCCGTTCATATTCGAAGCAGTGCAGGATGATTTTTACACCACACTGGCGTAATGCCTCATCTTATAGTACACATCGATAATCCCCCCGTAATTGGCCGGCCAGGGAATATTGAATGCGATTATGTTCAGGTATTTCTCCATGTCTGTCATTTGCTGTTCAGGCGGGTAAAGATACGCATAAATTGCTCCGCTTGTCTTTTACGGGAGAAATGTTCGATTGCTTCCCTGTCCACCTCTATGCGCGTATATCCCTTTTCCTGCCAGAAGAGATAGTGTTGCAAGATAAATTGGTAAACTTCATCTGCTGTCCGGGCTGCTAAGCCGGTATGTGTTTTGTTGATGGCGGATTCCAGGCAACTTTCGTCACTCTTTACGCAAAGCAAGGGTTTCTCGACAGCCATTGCTTCAAAAAGTTTGGTAGTCATAAAACCTTTGGGACCATCGGAAGAAAACTTATTGGCCAGTTGCAGCAAAATAGAACTGCGGTTCAGGATGCCGGGGATCTCGGATGCCGGGACATAATCGGAGAAATCCATGTACCGTTCGATCGGATAGGATGCCGCCGCCTGCTTTATCATGGTTGCCGATTCGGAATCGACATACCATTGTATCCGAAACTGTTCCGGTGAAATGCGCTTTTCCCGGTCGAGCCGGTCGATGGCTTCAAAGAGAAGGCGCGGGTCACGGGTTGCCAGACTGATCAGACGGCCGGTATAGGTTATGACGAAACGGGATGTCCGGTGTTGTTCGGGAAAAAAGATTTCCGGATCGTAGCCGTTATAAATAAGTTCCGTTTGCAGGTTGTATGCCTTAAGTTTCTCTACGTGCCAGGGGGAAACGGTCGTGACGCAATCCGCTTTCTTCAATGCTTCATTCCTGTCCCGTAGCAGTTTGTTACGGAAAGCAGTGGTAACTTTCTTATCCAGCCAGGGGAATAGCCGGAAGCTGTGGGCAATATATTCGGTAGCGGCATATTGCTCGATGATATCACGCAAGTCGGCAACAAACGGAAGATGGTATTTCTTGGCCAGTGCTTTGGCTGCTGGTAGAGGAAAGGCCCGGTAAGTACTGCAAAGTATTCCGTCGTAACCGCCCTCTTCCAGTAAACGGGAAGCCGCTTTTGCTATCTTTTTATCTTTATAGTGGAAAAGAAAGTCCAGAATAAGCACGAATATCCATTCCAGTTTTCGCAGGATCTCTCCTTTCGAATGGAAAAAGTTGATGTAAGTGACCGGTATGTCACCTTGCAGGAAGGAAAAAGTCTTGTCGTCGATCTGCTCGGTGACCACGACAGGAGTCCATCCGGCCCGTTTCATGTATTTGCATAAATACCCCATTCGAGGACCGAAAGCGGGGGGAAACATATCACATAATATCAGTATCTTCATGCTTTCTTTAGTTCTTCAATGATGGCGGCAAATAGCTTGCGTTGCCAGTCGACGGAAACATTCGGTTTGATCCGGTCGGTAATGGAATCGTTATGCCAGAGTAAAACCAACTCACCGTTGCTCTCTGCTACTTGTCCGGCCAATTGTAGGGAGTAGGCCAAGGCTTCCTCATAGCTGAGATTCATGTACACCGGTTCGTTCAGGCTGCATTCCATAATGGTCAGCGGATGGAGGACGAGCGACGAGATCCGTTTGTTTTCCGGATTGATCCAATGTACGGGGCGGCAGGTTCCGAGACGAAAACCGGCCACATCTGGATAACCCATTGTGAAATCGTCCGTTATTCCGGCTTTTTCCAACCAGTCCATATCTTCCGGTTCGCATGAAGCCAGATAATGGTGGCGGTTGTAGTTAACCGGTCCTCCGGCCTGTTTCTCCAACAGTTCCTTTTCAGCAGCAATAAGCGCCGGGGTCTTGCCGGCATCGTAGCTGGTGTGCAGGCCGATTCGACCGTTTTCAGTTTTGCAGAGGAGCAACAACTCTTGCAGCTCTTTTGAGTGCAATTTATAATAAGGCCTGTCGTAAACGGATGATCCCCCCGATTTGATAAAGAAAACAGATTCGCAACGTTCTTTACCGATGGCCTTTTTCAGTTCATTTCCTTGTTCCAATAGCCAGGGAAACGTGTAGAACGGGTCTTCCCGCAACGGGCCGCAGAATATTTTCCACGCTTGTGCGAATCCGATGCCTTTGACCGTTTCCCGTATCAGATTGCGGAAAGTCCGGCAAAAGAAAGGAGCGTCCACATCATGTGTCAGCCATACTTTTTGTATTTGTGGAGCCGGCTCGGTTGCCGATTGCACACGCGCCTGGCGTAACCAGCGGCGCAACAGTTTCCCGTATTCGTCAACGATCGGGCGATGAATGAATCCGGCTTTATAAGGTAAAGACTCTTTTCCGGGGAAGCGGCCGTGTATGTCCCGCACGTTCCGTTTCCGTATCTCTTCATATCGTGTCAGGAGGAAGTAGGCGCTGGCAACGATGTCGGCATGCACCACCCATGTATCGCCGTACCATTCCACCTTTGGGGAACCGAATAATAAGGGAACACCTCAATTTCGTTTAGCGGCAGTCCAGGCATGGACTCGGCTGTCCCGTAGACTTCATCCCGGAAGAAAGGAGAGGGGATGATGACCACGCGATAGTGGGAGAACTTGTTCGGGTCCGAAGTGTAGCCCACCAGGCTACTCAACGTACCGGCTCTTTCTCCCCCGATCAGAAATTTGATGATGTATTTGATAAAGTCCCTCATGATCAATTTACTGTTTACAGGAACAGGCGAACGACTTCGAACGCTTCGGCATAAGGGCAACCGGCTTGTACGCCGCGTGCCTTAGCCAGCGAAAAGATAAACTCTTCGGAGAGATAGTCGCGTGCTCCCTGCGATTCGTATGCTTTCAATGCTTTCACTTTGGCCTGGATGTGTTCCCGGCTCAGTTCGACGAAGCATTGCGTGTTGAATGTCAGATTGTTCCAGATTAGTTCGTAGCCTAATAAAGTCGTGTTTTTGAAAGCCCGCAAGCCTTCCTGGGCGATTGTCGTATGATCCTGATGGATATCGTGAAGGCTTGGAATGAAGACCAGATCAAAGTTATTCGCCTTTTTGAGGCGGATCAGTTCTTCCAGTATTTCTTGTCGGGCATATCCTAACTTGCGCACTTCGTAATTGTAAATGATAAGATTTTCCGGTAATATGCCTAACAGGGCAGTCGCCTTTCTCACTTCCGTTTTTAGGACATCCTTCGGGAAACCTTCGGGCACGGACTGTTGGGCGGTAGAGAAAGCGACATAGGTTACTTTCTTTCCCAATCCTACCAATTTGCTTATCGTTCCTCCCAATCCTAATTCCCCGTCGTCGGTATGGGGGGCTAAGACCAGTATGTTGTTGTAGCTGTTTAACATGCTAATTCGGACTTATGGATTATGAGTTATAACTCTTTTCATTTTTAAATAGACTCTATTTAATAAACTTAGTTTTCCTCTGGTTATTGTGAAGAAAGGCGTTTGAATTGCACCAAATTCTCGGAAAAAGCGTTCGACTCCCGGTATCATGGAACCTTCAAAGTCGAATACGTCTGTAAATTGTGAGACGTAACGGATACATTCCCATAATATAAGGCTATGCGCACCGGATTCCCGTAAGGCCGGATCGCCTCCGCCTGCCAGATACCAAGCCGAACTTTCCTGCCAGACGATAAAAACGGCTGCGTGTAAACGTCCCTGATCGTCGTATCCTCCCCATAAGTCTCCCTGGTTTCGTTCCCGGCAGACGTTGATCAGTTTTACCAGTGTTTCCGTGTCTTCCTTATTCGTAGTATGTTGACGTTCGAATGTCTGTGCCTGTACTTTCAGGAATTCTTCGATGGAAATACCTCTCTTAGCAGTGATATGATATTTGTCTTTTGCTTTTGTGATGTTCCGGCGGATATTGGGACTCATGTTTTCCCGGAGCGCGTCTGCATTCTGAATACCTTTCAGCAGGTATGTATAACGCGTAGTTTGTTGGTAACCCTCCCAATAGAAAGGCAGCCAATCGGTAATATTATAATGGAAGTTTTGCAGGAAATGCGGATAAGGTTTCAGGTTTTCCAGTAATTGTTTGCATAAAGTTTGCCGCCTGCCTAATGCCTCGTGTATTTGGTATCACCGGATTCGGGTGCGAACCAGGGACCCATCGTTTGTGTGCAGGAAGGCATCGAAATAATATTCCGTTGTGGAATGTAAAGCGGCATAGCTGCCGTGATTTTCCCTTTTTCTTCCACCAATAAGACCTCCCATCTGTCTTTGCCGCAAACCGTATCGAGCCACCAGTCACGGGAGAAAATGGGAATGCTTTTCTCGGTGCTGCAAAGTTGATGGTATTTGTCTTTCATTTTTACTGTATGATTTAACTGTTACT
>NZ_QUDI01000037.1:0-54603 GCF_003477465.1 Parabacteroides sp. AF48-14 | reverse complement strand
GCGGCGGCGTTCCGGTCGTCCAGAGCTTTGTCTTTGTTTCACCGTCCGACTGTAATGCCGGGAGCGTGATACTGTATAGGGAGTTGCGCAAATCCTTGTCAATCCACAACTCCTGATTAGCAACCTCTATTCCCCCTTGTGTGACTGACACAAAGAACTTATTACTGAACTCATCCTGCTCGGCGATCTCCTGTAGCTTTGCTTGCCGGGCAATTGCCAGATCGTCGGGTTCGGGATCAGGCACAACCGGTTGTTCCGGTTCCGGCGTTAGCTCCATGTTCCAGACCTCCATCTGAGACGCATCCGGGTGTTCGGCATGAAAAGCTGCTTGTTCGTCACTAAGATCCAGGTACGCCCCTTGTTCGTAATCTTCGAGGGTTCTCCCTACCCTATAAGAAGCTGGGAGTATATCTGTAAGCTCCCAAAATCCTGTGTTTTTGTGTATGTATATCATATCATTAATATTTAATCAACATCATGTATTAACCTAACGCAATTTGAGCTACCAGGAGCCCAATAGCTTCCATCTTTAAAATTACAGGTATAATAACCGCTACCATATCCCATATTCCCATAAGTGGACGTCCAGTACCAATCATTTTGTAATACAGATCCTACATTACTAAGTGCTTTATTAATAATTGACTTGTTACTATAAATAACTCCCCATTCGTCATTCGTAGGCATTCTCCATCCTGTTATCCCCTGTATCGAGTAAGAAGATTGTAAAGAAGTAGCAGAACTATAACTCACATATGAGCTTGCTTGGTCTGATAATGAAATATATTGTGACTCATTGATCATTACGCCTACCACTACACCATTTTTTCTGTAATAGTCCCCAGCTTGTAGCTTGCTACCTCCTAATACTATCCGCCGTTTCATATCTTTCCCGTTTTGAATTAATTACCCTTAGCGATTACCACATAAGTACCATGTATGTACCTTACAGAGATAGATGCGATCTTACCAGATGCGATCGTTATACTCGTATCGTCACATTGCCAACCAGATGCGTTCGGGAGCGGTTGTGTGATGTTTGACGACGAACTATTCTTGATGTCGATCATGCACTCCCAACCTTCCGCCGGAGTAGATGCAAATGATAAGGCGCTGGCGGCTGACAGTGTAACTGCAATCGAATAAGTGCTAATCGGTATATTCGTTAACGAAGTCATCGTTACTGGTGAGAGCAATACAACTCTTTTATAGTCGCCATTATCCATTAGAGCTTCCGTGCCATTTCCATCTATAATAAGTGTAGATAGCCCTTCATATCCAACTAAACTCAAATCTGAATAAACGTACAGTGTCACAAGTTTTATAACATTTGAAACACCGCCGTATGACATTGTCATTGCGCTATTAACTATGTATTCGCCCGAATTTTTAATGATATTAATTGGTACAATTACATCATCCTTCATCAAACCCGAAGTTATTTTATTATTATAAGCGTCTTGTATTTCATCATAAAATGACTGTGGAATAGTATTTAAAAAATGGCCATCAGCACCATAAGCCTGAGTTAAATCTAAATATACGGCTTTAGGGGTAGTATTAACTACTTCTACCGTTCCATCTGCGTAGTATTCTCCATCTTGTTTCCTTATTATAATGTTTAAACGAGAAGCTACAGGCATACCTATTACCGACAGGTCAATATTAACGCTTACTGCAAAACCTATATTAACACCATCAATCATTCCAGACATCGATGATACAGGAAAGAACATAGGCATTCCTGATACATCATATTGCACAAAGACCGGGCGATTGGCAATAACACCATCAACTATAGAATTAAATGAATCTTCCCCACCTAAAGCCATAAGAATCTGATCAGAGGGTATCGCTTGGATATTATCCTTATTTTGAATAAATAAGGTAACAAGGCTGTCGGGAATAATGACAGAACCTTCTCCGACTATCTCTACCCACGCCTCATTCTTCCGACCATACGTCTTACCATCAGCCGGTGCATCAGGTATAGCATCCGGTATTTCGGTCTTTAATGCATATTCTGATCCTTGCTTACCATCTAACAAATCAGCGTCAAGACCTGAACCACTACCGTCATTAGCCTCATGCCATACTTTGCGATAAGCAGTATCATATATTGACAATCCATATGTATCGTGTAAACCAAACTGAACACCAGTAGTTCTATTAGTAATTCCGATACCCTTTAAATATTGAGAGACAGAACCCATCGTTCCAGTAACAGTATCTTTATAAACAAACTGTATCCTTGGATTATTATTTGTATTTTTTATGTTAAGGCTAACATCATTTGTATCAGTAGTAATAGTATTAACCCCAGTAGTCTTTACAAATTTACCCGCATCTTTCGCAAGCATATAATCAGATCCCTGTTTCCCATCTAATAAATCTGCATCAATCCCCGACCCCGGTCCATCGACATATTCGACAAAGCGCCCAGACGTGCTATCACTTGCATCAGGTACAAAAAAATACTTCTTACCGGCTACAAGTCCAGCCCCTTCAGCAGAGACATTACCCGATCCTGCACCTGGCAAGCCTGTTTCACCACGAGGGATAAAAAAGTTCAATATATACTTAGGATTGCCGTTAGGTGTTTCCCCATTTGGCACAACTTCTACTGATGCTTCGGCAGAAGGGGCTAATGTCGTTGTAGTCCCAGCTTCGAAGACAGCTGGTTGACCGTTCTTTCCTTTTGGTAAGGTAAGGTTAAGGATGTATTTGGGATTGCCGCTTTCATCAACACCGACTTGGGAAAAACTACCGGAAGGGGTTTCTCCTGATATGGCACTGACAGATTCTAAAACAGGGGTTTTGCCATCTACTCCGTCCTGGACGTTCTCTGCTGCTTTATTTGCGTTTGCTGCAGCATCATTTGCGTTATTGATAGCGATTGATGCTGCTTCGGAGATTTGATCCATTTCGTTACGGACCTCTGCGGCGGCATCTGTGGCTGGTTTTTGAAACAGAGTAATAAGATCAGCCGGTATTGCCTCCCAAAATTCTTGTATCTGTTCTGTCGTTAAGTCGGAAAACTTCAGTTTCAGAACATCGTAAGAAACTAAAGACCTGTAAGCAGTATCCGGTTCGGAAACGTATTTCCATTCAATGCCGGAAGAACCGGTACGGAAGACCGGCGTTTCACCGGCAGCGCCTTTCAAGTCTGCGATAGCGATTAGATTTTGCCAATTGCCGTCCGTATAACGCCATTGGATGTAATCCTTCGTGACTTGCAATGACACTTCACGCCCATCGACACCCTTAAGAACCGATACTGCAACACGCACAAGTTTATACGTGTTGCCAAGAACTTGAAACACCGGCAGCGAGGAGATACCCGTGAGGGATTGAACCTCTTCATACTGCCCAGGATCTTTTGCGGTCGTGGAAAGCAAATCATTTACTGCAGCTGCGATTTGCTGCATGATTTCCGGTGTGATTGTATTATCTGGTATGATGATATCTCCTACTGACATAATTTATTCTGTTTTTGATTCGTTAAATACGCTTATGACATCATCAAGTATTGTATTAATGATTTCCTTTACGTTTGTATAATTTATGAAAGCCGAACCAGGCAAAGAAATATAAACCTTCCCGTCTTTATAAAACTGTGCATTGCCAATATTTTCTCCACCGAATTTTGTTTTAATGGAGACTGAAACATTAGAAGGCTCTTCATTTGTACGCTGAATTATCGAATACGATATTTCACATCCAGCAACAGTGTTACTGCCTTCTCTTGTACGCATATCCCTTGATACATCCATGTTTATTCCTCCTTATTTTCTGATTCTTCCGCAGCTTTCACTATTGAATCGACAATGAACTTTTTGATTGATAATCGTAAAAATGGAATCATTACGTCGTAATCTTCATCTGAAATTTCCACGATTCCATCAGAATAATAAATCTTTTTTGCCAACTCTGAGATAGGTACAGTTTCGGCTTGACGATGTAATGAATTTCCGACAAGATTGCGAACATCCCTTTTTTGGAAACTATCAATATCCACTTCTACATTTAATTCTTTAAAATTCACCTGTTTCATAATCCTTTGTTTTATATTGTTAATTAAGTTAATCTATTCCTACCTACCATTACTATATAGAACTGCGCATCGTGAGCATCTCCGTTAGTAGCTACCGCTTGAAATGTGAAAGACGTACTGCTTGTTTTATTCGTTATGCAGAATGAACCATAGAAATTATTATATCCCCCTATAATAGGCATATAGTCTATATCTGTATTACTATTTCTTGTAAAAGCTACAGTATAATTGCCTGTTCCATTTCTTGTACAGCGTCCCCAGACAATCCCTTCTCCCCATACTTTAGTCATGCTACCTGACGTTCCACTATTCATGTAATAAGCGACGCCCAGGACACCAGGCATATTCCAGGTTTCTCCAGATCTCTGATACCAGCTCGCACCGCCGGCGGCATGAACAGCGGCACTCCCTGTTTGAGCAGATAATGATAAGCAAGTCCCAGTTACATTACTACTACTTATGCTTAGACCAGTCTTATTGTCGGCTCTAATTGCTAAAATTGTCGATGCAGCCGGATTCATGTGCAAAAAATTAGTGCCGGGGTAAGTAGTACTATACATATCAAAACTTGCACCAGAGATTGTGCCCGATCCTTGCCCATTGCTTGAATTAGATAGAGATGAATTTCCAATATACCACCCTCCGACGGTTCCCTTTACCGCTTGTATTTCATTAATGGTAGCATATTGAACATTAAGATATCCCCCTAATATAAACCCACTTGATTTCATGGCTTCAATTACAGAAGACTCCTTTGCCCAGCTTGGAATAGCACCAGCCTGAGTCAATGCTTCTACAGCTTTTTTTGCAGCTTCATCTGCCGCTTTTTGTGCATTAGTGGCATTTGTATTTGCCGTTGAAGCTGAAGATGCTGCCGAAACAGCCTTATTCCAAGCGTCCAGAGCATCATATGCTGCATTATTTGCTGTGTTTTGAGCTGAACTTATCCGATTATTGACTGTATTATAATCTGATAGCATAGAAAACGAAACCGCACCATTTAAATTTACCCTATTTGCTTGGATCAATATACCGCTTGTGCCTACGTTGATAGCATTCACAATCGAACTTCCGTTCTCCATGTCCTTTTTCGCGAATAGAGTCGTACCTTGTGCCTCGGTTATCCATCCAGAAGATTCTATCGTATTGTTGATATTATCCACCTTCGTCGAAATACCCGACATCTGTTCGGCCGTAATTTGCAACTGGCTGTCATAGTGTATATATACTTGCTCTGTCTCGCTGTCTACATAATCTTTGGTTGCTAATAGCTTGATATATTCTTCTGTTTGCTGAAAATCCGTCTGCAATTTTATAATCGCATCGGCTATCTCATCAGAGAACAACCCTACACCATAGATTAAGATTTCCCCCGTAAACCGAAGTTCAAAATTTCCAGTCCCGTCCCATTTGCCAACCTTAGAAATCTTTTGGTAGCTGTCGCTTACCGGTAATTGCTCTTCGTGATACAGGTCCGTTCCGGGGATACCAAACCCGCATGAACCGGCACGAAGCACTTTACAAAACAGCGAAAAAGAATATGTCTTCTCTTCTCCTTCAGTATGATCCGGTATGTTCATTATGCCGTTCTGCTGAAGGATATACGTGTTTCTTATACGCAGAACGTTTCTACCGTTATCATTGTAGATATCGGCGACCTGGTCTTTTTCAACGTAGAAACTACCGTCCATCCATAAGTATTCACCCCCAATGTTGATGAAATGGACATTGTTTGCGGCCGTCCAGTAATTAGTATTCTGGCTAAATGATGAATTAACAAGGATATTGCCACCTTCGGCCGAGATATCGTTACGGATACCGTCAATAAGGCTTTCAAACTTGCCGTTCATGGCTATGAAAGTCTGATCGATTGTATCTCCATTTTGAAGGATCATAGTTGAATTTTCGATATATATGCCATTTAGATAAGCACCATAACCCGACAGCTGATCGCCTCTTTGCGTTCTGATACCAGTAAGATGCCCAAGACGAGCTTTCAACTTGCCTTCTGTACTGACACCGGTAATCCCGTCATATACATCAATGAAAGGAGCACCGCTGTCGGCAGTAGTGAGATAGATCAATCCTTGACGGTCTGTGTCTTCATCATTACCCCAGCGCATAGCAAAGTCTCCGGCTTCCGGCTGTCCAGTGCCTTCAAGTAGAGGGATGGCAATATCAAAGTAATCGCTATCAACACCGATACAACGCCCCATAAGATACTTGATACTTGTCGTTCCGGTACGCGTCTGGATTCGTACACCGTCACCTTTGCGTAAGTTCATAAGCATTAGCCCGTCCATATCGTCCATATAACAACGATATCGGTCCACCATCACTTCCACGCGGGCAATCTTGTTCAGATCAGAAACAATCTGACTACCACCAAGGCCGTATATCTGCGAATAAACGATTTCGTATGCTGTAAATGTCTTACGGACAAACAAGTTGTCCATCTCTGCCGTTGCAGTCGAGATGTCAACTTCCACCCCCCATCCTGCAAATCCAGATGCAAACGAAGGAGAACTCACACTATTACCGACGAGTATATCACTTCTTACACGAAGTGAGTCTAACGTGGCCGCTCCCGGGGCCGTGATCTCCCAGCCCTTTCCTTCCCAGTCATCAATAAAAATGGATGAGCCGATCTTCTTATCGAATAGTATATTGCCATGCGCAGTGTCGTCGATATCCTTTCTTAGATACCTCTCATCAAGATAAGTAGCAAGCCTTGCACTCTCTATAGACGTAACATGGCCAAGATCATCTATGCCTATATTCTGAACGAATAAATCATCAAAATTTGATGTTGATTTAGCCGTCGAAGTTTTTTCATGGGAAATAGTAAAAGTTACAATCTCCCCGGCCATATCTTTTTTGATGTCAATACCAACCCCTTCCTTCAAATCAACATCCACATTTACAATTTCTCCGCTTCCTGATCCTGTACCGCCTATTCTCTTTACGAGATTATCGCTTCCCAGACAGAACAATGCAGGGTCATAAGGGTTATCATTGAGATACAATTCTCCTCTGACCAATCCGTTCAACTCCCAATCTTCCGAACCATCATTTACAGCAACAACAGGAGCAGCGGCAACCGTCTTTCCTTCACTGTCAATAGCCGTTTCCGATCCGTACCAAATCCGTTTTGTTAACTTCTTTCTACTCATAGTGAATCAAGATGTGATTGGTTAACAAAACTTCCCTCATTTCCATCAAATACAAGGACCTGACCATCTTTAGCATTCGAGACATTCAAGCTGACCTCACCAACAATACCCGAACCATCCGGATATTCGGTAAAGCCGTTATAGGATACATTCTCGGAGCATTCCACAGTCATTGTATAGTTGAATTGAGGGTATCTTTCTGCAATAGCCTGTTGTTCCGGTATGCTCGATTCGCTTCTTGTATAAGAAACGCCATTGATCTTTACCGAAGACAGGCAAAATATATTATTCAAAAGACGGGCTATTTCAAACGGAACGCCTTCATTATCGCCTATTGTAAGCGTTTTTTTCTCATAAGGGACAGAATACAGGTTTATCGGTTCTTGTCTCTGCGTCCTAAACTGCTCGTTCTCTACCGCAAGCTGTCGGCCATCTGACTTCACTCCGCCTTCAACGCGCATTCTGAATGTCCGCATTGTTCCGGATACATCGAAAACAGCACCAAAAGCTTGTTGATTATTCGTATTAGTGTATTCTACTTGTATGGTATCAGGAGTCAAGGATGCATCATGTACGCAGAAAGGAATACTGACTGCCTTGTCGCTTTTGCCGTCAGATATTGTAGCCTGATACGTGCCATTAGAAGGGTTTATCGTAAACTCATACAGCGTATTATATTCGTTGATATCGTGTTTTTGAGGAGATACCGGATATATAGTACCATTGTATAAATCTACAAGAGACATAGAAAATGTTTTATTAGGGACATCCACTATCTGTACAAGGATCGGTATATCTTCCCTGGCAAACTTCTGAACATAATCAATAGAATGTTCAAAGCCGTTACTTTCAACGTCGAAAATCAAAGGAGATACACTGCTTATATTTATCATACGCTTATACATACAAAAAGAGCCGTGCATGCAGCGTTAACTACATGTACGGCTCTTTGGCTCTATGTCTGCAAATATAGTAATTATTTAGAACAAAGACAATGCTAATCAATATTTTTGCATATCAACGTATATTCTGTAGATTGGACCTTTCCTATATACTCCGTTATGTCGGATACATACCCACTATACAGCCTGTTGTTATATCTAAAAGAGATCAACCCTTCATACGAAGGAGGGAAAGGGGAAAGCCCTATAGTTTCGACTTTCACAGTTTCTACCCTAAAGAAATGACTGTCTATTAAAACAGAGGACTTCTCGCTTTCCTCTAATAAAACAGCATCGGCATTACCTTCAGAAGCGGTAAAATCAAGTCTTTTCGTACAAGCCGACAGATACTCTTTATTTGCAAGCAGCATCCTTCTTGGAGAATAGGCTACGTTAAAGACTGAATAAGGGAATAATACCCCGGAAGGACGATATCCCTGCCTATTCAACTTTAATACAAGCGAAGATGTTGCCGGATCAAGAACCAATATCGCATCTACGATAAACAGATCATTATCGGAGGTATCATCTTTTGTTTCTTCTTCCCTCTTTTGGGACAGGAACTCAATTCCATAGCAATCCGCTCTATAAGGGCTAACTAACTTATATATGTTGTCATTAATGTTTACACCAGTAGAGAAACTGTTTTTTACATGAAACTCGTCACGGCCATTTATTTCATCATAATCTTTCTTCTCATAGCCGACTTCTACACCGGAATAAATCAAAGCGGTATTTATCGAAACATCCAAGCTATTTACAAAATCAAGTTCTTTTATCGTTTCTGGATCATACATTTTTGTAAAATGACGGAATACGACTTTATTGCCTTCTATCTTATAGTAATAGCCTAAACATGCTTTAGCCCATTCTGCGAACTTGCTGAATGAAGTGTGTACCTTTGCATTGGTTATTCCTCGGACGCTTTCGGCGGCCATCATAAAAGGAATTGCGATAGCTCCTTCTTCTACAAATCCCGATATGTCAGTTAAACCCATATTGGATAGAAGAGAGGTAAGAAGGTCATTAGGGGTAAAAACATCAATATTGACAGGTTCATTTCGGCCGATGTATGAAACACTCAATTCTTTAACATTGGACACAGTTAATAGCACATCTCCTTTCCATAACGACACATCATCACCTTGTCCAACCCACATTATAATCCTATCACCCTCTTTCAAGTCAATATCATAGGTTTTATCTATACTAACCTTACTCCCAAAAGGTATTGATATCGTATCTATAACTGTAGGAATTGGCTTTTCTCCATCTTTTACCCTTTCATATTTTTCTACCATTAGTCTTAATTTATTAGTATCTCCTCCTTTAATTGTGGCATATACATCAAAAGACATTCTATATTTTACACTTGTACGTGTAAGACCTTTAATCATATACCCCGTGTAATAGTTTGCGTTACCAGTAGAAGTAATTGCAACATCCCCTACATCTATTTTGTTCTTAACGGGGAAATTAACGGTTCCATAACTAACCGGGAAGTTATAGGCCTCCATGATAAATTTAGCAGGCATACTTATCTTATAAATACCTTCTTCAGTCTGCTCTTCTGTAGGAACAACATAAAAATCGCATTTATTATTCAGATCCATCCTATCATAATAAAGCTCACCGGATTTTAGACTTGAAACCGGGATATCATAAACCTGGGACTTGTTGGCATTAATTATCGCTTCAGCACTATTGTCTACTGCTTTAATAGATATAGTATTACCGTTATTCTCGTATGAAGAGAAATCAAGAGTACATCGCATCTTCTCATTGTATGTCCACGAATTATTCAACACCCCTATAACTATTACAGCAGAAGCATTCAAATAGTTTGTTAAAAACTCATGTTCCAAGAGCAGATAAGAATTACCAGCAAATTCAAAGGAATCTCCAAAAGTTCTATATACTCCACCAAAATCTTTTCTCCTAATAGAAGTCTTTACGTCCTCCCAATTTACAAGGTCGTCTGTTGCTTCATACTTTTTCCCGCCTATTAATAATTGCACTCGTATCATGTCAATTCAATTTTGAGTTCATAAATGAATTATATTCAGATCTTTGTTGGCCTTTTGATATTATCCGACCCAATGAACGAATTTCTTTCTTTAAATCATTGTTTGTCTTGTTATTTGCCTGAATAATACCCTCTGCATCGAAGTTATTAACAATCTGAACCGGTTCCCCAGCTTTGTTATGCGTCAGCCAATAGCTATTATCCATAAAGCGGGAGTAAAACTCCGGATCGTGGATATCAGGCAAAACTTCAGCGCCTTTAGGAATCGGCATAAGTGTCGGCGTGTCCGGTGTGATATAGGCTTTACCTCCCGATATAATAGCTTCGTGTTTGCCGGCATCACCAACAATAGCCAAGCCTCCGGGATGATAATCTGTACCTTTTGCATATTTTGGGATAGGCTGAGCTATGATGGTAGCAAGTTGAGCGGCCCCAATAGCAGCAACGATAGCAGCGGCAACAGCTCCACCAAAAAATCCAGCCTGTGCATATGTTTTCATTACTGCTTGTGCTGTATTTGCTATTGTTTGGGATATACTAATAGCTTTATCGAATTTCGCTTGTTTTGCTTGCAAGTCCGCCTTCTTTTTTTCAAGCTCCGCATTACGCTCTGATGTTTGTTCTTCTGCCGTACGTTTACGGGCTTCTGCTTCTTCTGCTGTTATAATATCTTTCTCTGCCAAAGACTCTATATCTGCGATTTGCTTATCATATGCTTCTTGATTCGCTTTAATATGATTGTCTATATTATTTATTTGACGTTCATATAAAGCGCTTCCTATTCCGCCAACAGCATTTGCAGCATCATTTACAATACGAACAACGGTGTCTATTTCTTTTATATGCTCCTTAAGCCACTCTTTAGAAGACTTTTCTGATCTTTTATGTGCATTTACCGCATTCTCGGCAACCATGTTATCCAATGCCATTTCGGCTTCGGCAACAGATCTTTTTGCGTCAAGCAGTTCATTACCCGTAAGGAGGGAAGCAAGTAGCTTAAGCATACCTATCTGGAGTTTGGCGCCTTCTACAGCGTATTTTTCGGTTATCTCCGCACTTTTTCTTTCGTACTCCTCCTTAGTTATCAATCCTTCAGCATATTGATTCTTTAATTCATTCAATTCTTGACTCGATTGCTCTTTTAATGCCAAAGATTCATCCGCATACCTATCCTTTATAGATTTTATTTCATCCTTACGGCTTTCTTCTTCTCTCAATTTATTATATTTCTGAATGATGAGAAGCTTCATAGCCTCATACTCTTCCAAGTTGGATACTTGTTTCTTTAATGATTCAAGTTCCTTCTCCTCCTGAAGGTTTAACGATTCAAGTTTTAATGCTAACTCTTCATCACTACCTTTTTCTACAATGCTTAAACGATATGATAATTCTTTTTCCTGTATTGCCAGAGTATGCTGTCTATCAAATTGTTCTAATGCATTACTCATTTGAATACTAAGGTTTTTACGAGTTTCAATTTCATTTTGTGAATTGCCTCTTATCGCTTCAATCCTTTTTTGATAATTGAAAATTAATTGCTTCCGCTCTTTTTCGTATCCGTCTTTCATTGTTCCTATAACGGAATCCTGTAAATTTTGCTCTATTTTAAGACGTTCTCTTGCTGCTTTTTCTTCTGCCTTTAGTTGAGCTTCGGTTTTATAAGTAGAAGAGGAAACTACATCTTTATTATCAATAGGTTGCTTTTCTATTTTTTCAATAACATATAAAAGTTGCTCTGCGGAAGTGGTTGCCTCATTCTGAGCTGTAGTGAGCTGCTTTAGCTTATTAGTATTTCCACTAACATAGTCATAAGTTTTTTTCCCTGTTATAGGGATAGTTCCCATTAAACTCCAGGTATACCTCCGCTAATTCCTCCCGCTGCACCTTCCAAGATGGATTTATTCTTATCATGTTCATCAAGTTTTTTCCTTTCATCTTCATAATCTTTAGCCAACTTCAACTGCTCTTCGTATCGCTGCTTGAGTATGTCTACTACATTTTCTTTTGCTTTTCGTGCTGCTTCAACTTCGCTTAATCCCTGTTTTATATACCCATCCCTTAAACCTTGAATATCCTTATAATATTCTTCTTCAATCTTTTGCTGTTTAGCCAATTCTCTTGCTTCCCTTTTGGTCTGATTGATTCTTTTTTCAGAAAGCTGTTCACTGGTACTAACAAGCTCATTTATCTTTCCAACTAAAGTTGTAGCCCAATCAACAACTGTTTTCATTATTCCCGCACTGCCAGAAAAAGTAAGCATTAAACCTTCCCATGCTGAAGATAATTTTGTCAATGAGCCAGACAGGTTATTAACTCTCTCTTCTGCCGCTTTTTTAAGTTCGTCATTTACATCTGTGATAGATTCTTTAAACTTGTCTAAATCCTCTGCCCCTTTGACAAATCTCGCAAAAGCAGCAACACTTCTCTTATCTGTAAGATCAAGCATTTCATTCAAGTCAATGCCTCTATCTCGAAGAGAAATAAGGCCCTTTTGTAATTCTTCCAGGTTTTTTACAGGTCCACCCAATGCCTTTGCTAATTTCCCATTGGCATCAGCCAGATTAAGAAAAATATTCCGCGTTGCAGTAGCAGCCATAGACGCATCAAAACCGGCATCAGACAATTTTGCAAGCAATGTAAGAACGTCTTCTATTTCAAAACCAAAAGCCTCCGCAACGGGAGCCACAATTGGTATTGCTGTTGCGAGTTTTTGGAAACTCAAAGCCGATCTGTTAGTCGAAACAGCCATTGCGGATACATATCTATCCATATCCTCTGCATCGGCTCCAAATATTCTAAGAGCAGCACCAGCCAAAGATGCTGCATCAGGTAAAGAAGCTCCCGTTGCCAAGGCGAAATTAAGCACAGCTTCGGTACTGGCCAATATTTCATCCCTACTAAAACCTAATTTGGCTAATTCTGTTTGCAAGGCAGTAACCTGGGAGGCTGTTGCCGAAGTCGTTTCCCCTAATCTCCTTGCATCGTCAGTCAACTCCTTTATCTCGCTACTTGTTGTCCCAAGAATAGAAGCCAATATAGAATTTGCTTTCTCAAAGTCTTTGATAACAGAAATAGAATCAGAAATAAATGTAGTTAACCCTTGTACGGCCAATCCTGCAACTTTGTAAGCAGCAAATCCTGCTGCAGCAACGACAATAGCCCCCTTTTGCTGCTTCAGGACATTCATTGTAGCTTTTACTTTGTCATTAAAAGACCCTTGTGTCTTCAATGCTTCCAAGATTTGATCCTTATAACCTCCAATGCTCATCTTTTGCTGAGTATAGGAATCTCTATTCTGTTTTATGTATTTGGTGTTTTCATCTATTTTTCGATTGAAATCTGCCCGTATTTTAGCAGCATTAGCGTCAGCATCGGAAACATCCTTTACAGCCTGTCTTAATTTACGGTTTTGATCTTCTGCCTCTGTAATAGATTTTACCTGAGTGCGCATTATTCGTGTGAGTTCTTCTTCAGTGGCTTTCCTTTTCCGGCTTTGGCTCTCCACTTGCTTGTCAACATTCAGCTTTTCTCTTTCGGTTTTGATACGTAGCAATTCTGCAGCTGCATAATCCTTTGCCGCCTTTGCCAATTTGCTTTCTATATCCGCCCGCAGTTTAGCCGCTTTGTTATAATCTTCAACAGAAGATTGAAGCCCAGAGATATTTGTTCCATATTCCTGTATTTTAGCATTCAGTTCTTTTAGGTTTTCAGGATTCAGTTTAAGCCCATCCCCTAACTTCTTAGCAAATTCAACATATGTTTTTTGGACTGAAACAATTTTACTGTCCAACTCTGTTAATTGGTTTATAGCTTCTTTTCCAACAATGTCTGTGATCTTAGTTTCGTTTGCCATAGCTCTTTACCTCTTTTAATTCGTCCAACATCATTTTTACCATATTCCCATATTCTGCAGCAGTGTATTTCAAAGGATCTATGTACATCTTAAAGTGAGTCCCCACAATCATTCTTTCCCTTGTAAAGTCAATGGGCTTTACAGGCAAATTCTGCTTTTGCCGTTCCTTGTTTCTTTCTAATGTCAATCGCATTTCTATATAAGATCGATTTGAATTAATTGCATCGAGAGTCTTATCAATAGTTTCTTTTGAATGATCGTCAGCCATTTTTATACCAACATATTCTAAGATGTCTGAAGCATTTTTGTATGAACCCATATTTATCAAATTAGCGGCAGCATCAAGCAAGGTTAGCTTTATATTAGAATTGATTATGCTGTTTTTCTTCCCTATTTCAAAAGATAAATTATTATTTCCTATGATAGAAGCGTATTCTTGCATCAAGTATGATGCAGTATCACGCAACTCATCATTCGAAACCTTCCCGGAAACAACCAGTGCTTCCAAATTTCCGTTGTACACCTCTATGAATTTGCACAGGGGAATTTCATCGCATTTTGTGTATATTTTTGCCATATTGTTATATTTACGTTATACTAAATACATTCATGCCTATCTTCCCAGACCAGCATGAGCTTTAATGAAGACTTATCAAAAAATGTTTTATATCGTTAGTACTTTTGGTTCCCAATTTTTACGATACAACTTTCTTAGGTATAATATTAATTGTTCGTAGGTTGATATAAATCCTTCATCTATCAAACCGGCAATCTTCTTTTCCAACTGCCACAATTCACGCTGTTTATTTTCATCACCATGCTTATTACGAAGCATCTTTTCGTGAGAGTTGAAAATGATCCAATTCAATGCCTCCCCTATTTTCTGCATGGCTTTTGGCATGAAGTCTCTCGGAACAACCTTCATTACGGCAGAACTTAATTCTTTATAAGCGTCACCAGCATCATTACGGTAACGAATCATTTGATCTGTGACAAACATAACAACATCAACTTCAAATGTCGGATTTATCCACATCGCAAATTTTGTGAATAAGTAAGGATTAACCCACACCTTATCACTTGTCCTTCCCTTTTTAGTAGATCGACCTTTTATTTCTTCTAACACCTTAATATTCACCATGTCGCATTTTTGCGATATGGCTAATTTTGATTTGAGAGCTTGAATAAATTCACCTGTTTTAGAAGAGGAAAAAAATTTGTTCATTTCTCTCTTTTTGTTGTTTGGATTATCATTCCATGACTTTAATAAAGATGAAGCATCAAAAAATCCATCTGATGTTCTTTGTTGTACACTGTAATTCCCAATAGTTCGGATCATGATTTGATTTGTCTTCATGTTTTGTTCTTTTTGAGTTAAACAAAAAGAGCCATACCCCGTAGGATATGACTCTTACCGGGTATGGCTCTTAGGCTCTATATCTTTTTCTATGTCTTACAAATATAACCAGAATATACGGAATAACAAAATTGTACTATGAATTATTATTCCCCTTTGCTCTCTCAATAGCCTGAATAGCATAATAAGCTGTAACGTTCTCCGCTACACCCCGGTTAAAGGCATTCCCTTCATCCATTCCAGCCAATATACGTTGTAGCAGAACATTGTTGTTTGCTGATATCTGAGGTTTGCCTCTTGCAGCTTAATTAAGTATTCTATTCTATCTTCATTCATCATCTACATATCACAGATAATGTACATATTCAACTATATCTCCCTTACTTCCAATTGCGTCTATAGGCTCAAAAGTGTAAGTGTCGTCATGCTTGCGGATAATAGCATAGATACGCAGTTCCATCTTAGCTGCTTTACCAGCCAATCGTCTTATATTATCAAGGTTCGCCATTGCTTTATTTTGAGCCGAACAATTACATGGAGCTTTATGCGTCATTTGAATCCCAATTCTTTTAATAGATTAGTTATTGCTGGAGTCAGACGGTATTCGACCAAATGCGCACGTGCTTCTTTGGTTAATCCTAAATGAGAAGAGCCGTATTTCTTTTCAATATCATCTCCAGCATAAAACCCTATTGATTCTGTAACAATTTTATCTCCAACTATACGAGGTGTTATGCTCTGATGATATGGCCCGATGATAATAAGATTTGGGGTTTCAATGCTTCTGGCTCTTAGACCAAGTAAAAAAGTAGAAGCAGGAGGATATAATTTCTCCTTCCATTCCATATACAAATTTGCAAGAAACTTCCTTTGTCTGTCACTTCTTTTTTGACCAGCTCTTTTACCACTTTTTACTGTTCCAAAGTATGGATCATCAAGATATGAAGGCTTTAACGGTTTACCATTTTCATCTACACCGGCCATTAATTGATCCTGTATCATAGACTTTATCAGTGGAGTACTTTCCTTTAATGTATCTGTTATTGTTTTAGGAAAGTCTTCTTTTAACACCTTTACCTTTACGGCTACATCAGCTATTGTTCCCATAATATAAACAGAGGGGCCTAAGAAAGCCCCTCTTCTGTTACTAATTTACCTTTGATAATACTATACACATCCATTAGAATTTTCCTTCTATCTTCAATATCCCTATCCAAAAAGAAAACATTTTCATGGGCTGATAAAAATTGCTTTCGTGTCATTTTGGAACAGATATCCCGATTAAAGGAAACCCCATTCATTACGACTTCCATTGCTCTATACCTTTAATTCCTGCAGTCAACAGATCAGCCGGCGTCTTAAGTGTTGGCGTTTCGGTAGAGTGATAGTAAGCGTTCCGTCCGCACTGTTATATGTAACAGCACTAACATCGGATTCCCAAACCCCTTCTGTTTTTGCCAATAATGAGCCATAAGCTGTGGTAAGATCGTATTTCCCATAGTGTTCGACAACTTTATAAGTTGTTCCGGAGGAGCCGATCTTTTCAACATCAACCCAAACAAGCCCTTTTGCCTTTTCAACAAGATCAGTTTCTGCCTGCAAGGATTTAGTCTCAACCCATGCTTTTTCAACATCATCATAAACAAGACTCACGGCCATCTTTGCATTATCTCCGCTTGTTTTGAACCGCTGGACATCCGACGGATAGATAGAAGACATCAAATACCCTTTTATCGTGTTATCAGCATCCTTTTGTCCATATACCACATTGTTTTTATCAATGAACAATGCCCTCATATGTTCATTTTTAAGTTTCATGATATTTGCCAGCAATCCTTCATCGTAGTTTTCCATTGTCCAAACTTCAATAAGTTCGGAATAGGATGTTATCTGAGACGCACCATAGCCCTGTTTTGAAGTTTGAGCTTCTCCCCCACTCGGCGCATATTCAGCAATCGGACCAATCGGATAAATTCGATTAGGTCGGTCTGCATGAATCATCTCTTCCAGCTTTTCTTCAAGTTCATCATCTTTGATAACCATACTTTCTGGCGTCAAAATGATTACCTTTACATAGTCTGGAACAAACGGGCATTTACTTGATCCCGTATTAAATATTTCGCTTCCGCAATCTCTATATTTTTTCATTCCTTTTATCTGCAATTAGGTTTCTTTACTTTTATCTCCAAATTCAATATATCTATCCCATCAAACAAATCGGCAAATGGCTTTTTACCATCCGAACCATACACCCCTCTACTTCCATATCGCATATTATCTACATAACGATGTGGCACAATATTCTTAGGGCCAAAATCAAGTCTATTATCTCTACCTATTTCAGCAATAAGATGTTCGTAAACAGGATGTAAAACTTCTTTATAGGAGATGCTAAGCCTTTGATCGTTTGTATAATCAGACAAAGTACGAGTAGCAATCATAAGATCAAGGCTTGCTGTACAATACAGGTATGGATCACTTTTATCTTCTTCAAATGGAGTAAACAGAGCAAGAAGAGGCCATTTCCCGGCTTCTGTAATTGGAGATTTGCTTAATATATCCATCTCCCTTGCTATCTGCGCCCACTCTCCGAAAAGGAAATTCAGATTGATCCCTACACCTACAGAAGTCTTACGGCTAATATCCTTGAATATGTCTACAATACTAATCATATCCCCATCTGATTCATAAATTCCAATAAATGCTCATCGAAAAAATATCCACCGTAATCATCTTGATTATTGTATAGGAAATCGGATAAATATCTGTTAAGATATGCCATCTGATTCCATGCGCTTGTCATCTTGATATTACAAGGAGTCACTTTATTCGATGAACTTTCATCTATATTACCGATTGGTGTTGCCTGTGTTTGATTCTTTCTTAGATAGAAGAAGAATACATAGTAGGCAATCGGAGATATCTTCCGATCACCTACCTGTTCGACCAACATGTTTTTTAGATTATCCCATTTTTCTTCGACTTCCCCATTCTCGATATACTGAACAAATTCTTTAGCCTTATCGTAGCCTAATATTTTACGATAAAACTCAAGTTCATATTGAGCAATCAAGGATTTCAGTTCATAATTGGCAGCCTCATTGGTCTTTGCCGGGACGCCAGAATATGAAATTATCCCTTCTATATGAAGTTCTCCTGTGAAAAATGTTTCATCTATAAGCATGTTCTACTATTTTTTAGATTTTATCTTAATCAAGTCGCTCATACCATACTTTAAAATTGCCTCTTCTATTTCGGGAGTAGAAGCGATTTTACCGTCATTGATGAACATGATTGCAACCGGGAGAGACACATAATCTTTATCTCCTATTTCATGATGCTTTGCCTTGATGTAAGTTACTTCATACACGTCAGAAGGCTCAAAATGGTAACTCTTAGCATCATTTTTGTTTACTTTTCCTCTTTTCATATTATTAAGCTTCTATTTTAGATGAATCAATAGCCTCTTTAATCGTAGCATAAGTCCCTTTAATAAAGGCCGTCTTATAGTTTGACTTGATATAGGCCAACAATCTCTTTTCACCGATCATTGTAACTTGGTTCTTCTGGAAGTCATCATTTACCCAGCCAAATGTAATAGACAATCCTACATAGTCACGGATATTCAGATATCGGAAATCACCCAATACGAATTCGCCTTCCGTAATGGATGTAGAAGGACGAATCTGAACACCGGAAATAAGAGTACCATCTTGCAATGTGAAGGGAGGGAATAGATACTGGCCGTTAGCATCTTTGGTCAACTTCATATTTGCAAGATCAATTGGATTCATCCGTACCAAGTTCGGAACATAGTTCATTTTGGATACAGATACTACCTGAGTAAATGCCGCTACAATAGCATCGAAATTATTAGGTTTATCAACCTTGATGCTTGTCAGAGAGTACTCCGGAATATCGGTAAATACGCCTTTTATGTTTCCATTTTCTCCATCACCATACAAGATACCGTTTTCTTCTTCAATACCAATTTTATTGATAATCTCGGCTTGAACCTCTGCTACCAGCTGCGGAAGATCAGTTAATGTTTCCTCCGTTAATGTAGCAGTTAATGCTACTTTACCAGCATTTACAACAACTTCTTGAATGGAGGCAGTCATTGAAGGCTTTAACCCTCCTTCCGGAACCCATTCAGCGTCTCCTGTAGAATCTTTAAGCTCAGTATATACCAGTGTGCGAGCATTGATAGTTGCAACATTCGCGAACTGTCTAATTTCGCTTTCGGCCATAGGAGGCGTTGAGATTGTAGAATCAAACACAACTCCTGGACTAAGAGTTACACCGGATGCTGCTGTTACAGTAGATGTAATAGGAGTATTAGCCTTAACAACCAGGTTAAATTGCTTTTTATAACCAGGTGAAGATTTACATGCGGACTTTAGATCAACGATTTCTCTACCACTTTGATCTTTTACAATGAAATCTTTCACCTGTTCTCTAATTTGCTCCGTAATTGATTTCAAGCGAAATTCTCCGGAAGGTGTTTTTTCCATTGCGCCTTTAATTCTAACTAACTGCTCGCAAACCTCTTTTTTAAAATCCGCAAAATCCTTCTTGTCAATTTTATCCGATAGATTTTTCTCATTCAAATCCTTAAATTCGTTCATCAAATCCTCAAGCTGCTTGAGATACTCCGGCTTACCAAGTTCATCCTTCAAGAACTTTACATTTAGTTCTTCAAGTTTATCATCCAGCCCTTTAAAGAACTTCTTTTGTTCTTCATCAAGAGTGGATTCATCAATAAATCCCATTAACCCTAAACCTGCAGAGACAACACCAGCTGCAAGCGGATTCGCATCAAATGAAACAAATGCAATAAAAGATAATACTGCAATTGCAAACAGTGAGCAAGCGAGATTGAATCTTTTCTTTCTTCCTCTCATACTGTTTTGAAACAGTTCTTTGAAATACTTTCTCATTTTCTACTACTTTTAAGTTATTATTTGAATTTCACATTATGGAATAGGCTTTTTCTTTGATTGTTGGCGGCTTGCTCCTGGCTAAGTGAACGAAGATTATTTTTCATATCTTCCTCCGGCTTAACAGACATAAGTGCTTTAAACTTTGAGAATAGGCCTAATATCTCTGTTTTCTTTTTCATAGATAAGCCCTGTAGGCTACCTTCTATTTCGTTCTGAAGTTCAATTTCCTTATCTTCTATTTCCTCTGCTGTTTTTAAACCGGCATAATAGGTTTCGCCATTACAACCGATAGAAACTACAGATATCTCATACAAGACAACTTCCTTCACAATGAACGCATCTTTTTCTGAATCATAATCTATCTTATCCCAAACATAAGAATAACCTATTGAGAATTGATTGAGTGTTCCTGATTCAAGCTGCTTGATCTCTCTATCCCCCAGATCGATCTCGTCAATGTCAGCCTCAAAGTACAATCCTTTGTCGTCCTCTATGAGTGTGACAATCTTTCCTACAGGCTCATTCATGTTATGCATCCACAGGTGAATGATCTTATCATTGGCATTACTTTGTGGGCCTCGCTCCTGAATGCTTTTAGAAAAACATCCTTTTATCAGGATATCGCCTGCTTTATCTTTGTTCCCAAAAACAGCGGCATAACCCGAAATCCTACGACTTTCAGAATTTATCGTTATGTCTTTTATTTCAAAAGAGAGTGCCTTGTACTGCATCCCTATTGATTCTCTTTTTTTAGTTTTCAGTTTGTTTTTCATCTTCTATATTGTTTTCTATTAATTGAGGTTCCTGTTTAAACTCTCCTTCAGGGTTATCAGGATCTATATCTATGTAATTAGCGACTTCTTTACGGGATTCAGTCAATGTTATAATGCCATCATTATACAAATTGCGAACAGCCCCCGAAGCAAGAGATAAGGCACTTGCTGCATTTTTTTTTGTCTTCCTGCAATACGGATATGTGAGAATAATCCAATCGGATAATAATACCATCTTCGCCAGCTATAGCCTTTGTTAAGGCTTCGCAATAATTCTCCGAATCTGGAATTACCAAATCTTGGTATGCATCTCTTTTTGCACCGTTCTGATTATCATAAGTACTATCAGAAATTAAAACATTAGGGTTTAATCCTAATGCGTTACAAATAGCATTGCGGCATTCTTTATCTTCTTGATACAGCTTTAAATCTTCTGAATTGCCTGTGATTGGGACCCATTTTACATTCGCAGTAGTAACAAGGATGGAAAACAGTTTATTCACAACCCCATATTTCTTCTTAAAGCTTTCGTTGAGTTTATCTACTTCAGCCGGATTTAACGAGCTATCGCCATAGACATCACCATTGGTATTGTCACATAAGACACCCTTTGGACCTCCATCGACAATCAGTGTGCCTCTTGCAATCATTTGAGCGATCCAATTGTTGACCGGACGTGTGAGAGAGTCTGTTATATGGCTATAAGACAATTCTGATTCCGTTACGCTAATATTTGCGTTTGCATCTGAAACGATAAAATATTCATCACTTTCAAGAGAAATATCTTCACTTCCCCATTCAATCCATGCCTTTTTAATAATATCTTCGACTTTTGATTTCTTCCAGATATTCGAGTTTATTTCTGCATGAAAAAGTTCAGGGGGGATAATCCACATAGAAACAGGAATCTCAGACCTCAATGCTCTAAAGGTATAGATCGGACAAAAGCCAAACGTTTTAAGGCTGATTTCAACCTGCTTATTAAATTGTTTCCCGCTTTGAATTGGGTTAGGCTGCTTAAGTAAGGCCCTTATTTTGTTATATTTGTTGTCCCCATTATCGAGATGCTCGTTATCGTCTTTGTCAGTTACGTAAAATCGCCCGTTGGAAAACATAGAACCACATCTTTCAACAACGCTCGCGAAGGGAGTACAGGCGATCAAAGCTCTTCTCTTATCAGCCAGATTAAGCATGTCAAAGACATCCGATTTGCCACCAATAAGCTGCTGTAACCCTTTTGATATTGCATTTATATACCAAATGTTCCCTGCTTGATCTTTCTCTACAGCATTCACATTTCCTACCATAGACAAAGACTTTGTACTGACATTTTTATCAGATTTCCAAAAAGCAAGTTTTTTGAATGAAGGATATTTCATTTTTGTACAAACAAAAAAAGCCATCCCCAGTATTTCTACCAGGAATGGCTCTTTGGCTCTTTATTTCCGTTTATGTGCTACAAATATACGTGTTATTTTCAGACAAACAAATAATTAAGAATAAAAACTACTACATTCATAAACTTCTTTGAATTCTGTCCGCCAAAGCGGCTAATGAGTTTATAGCTTCAATATTATCTTTGTCATCATACTCAAGCACGTTTTCAATAAATGCCTCAAAAAGAGGATCTGAATCATAATCACTTGGTATGAATATTTTATTTCGTATATAATCTATCTGTGCAGATATCCTTTTTTTAGGGTCCGGAAAAGGCTTCCTCCCACGAATATCTTGAATGTGTGTTCTCAAATTCCTGACGTAAACAGCAAGTGAAGGATCGCATTCGACTTGAACCTTGTCTCCTGGAACGATTAACGCAGGTATTCCCGACTCTTCCACGACTACATCAGACAGCGTTGCCTTTACAATATAGCAATAACCATCTTTCACTACCGCGCGCACAAATACAAACTTTAAGTTGATAGAAGGGCTGATTTCTACTATGCCATAGCCTTTAGATAGGTCTGTCTTAGATTTATCATAATATTTCATTGCCGAATCTTTAATTTTGTTCCTATTCCTTCTAAGGGAGAATTTTGTATATTCCTTGTTGAAGGCTTCTGCTATAAAATATCTCTTTGTGTCGCTAAAATGTCCATACTGTTCATAGGTTTGTCCAGTATCCTTGTTCTTGATGCGCAATTTTAAGATTGCCCCATTCACATCTTTCTTGACACGCGAGTAATCGTTGATTGATACCTTACAGCTTTCATCTATGCCGATCTCTATATCTTTTATAACACCTGAATAGATGGCATTAATAAACTCGCCTGACATTGCCACAGATGGATTTGATTTCGGCATTTTTTCTTCAACAACAAAAGAAGCATCTAATTTTGCTTTGAATTTATCAAAAAAGGATAACTTATCATCATCTATTGTATTCCCGCTCTTAGTAGAGACGTCTCCATACATATAAACCTTATCAGCGTGACCAATATCATGTAGATAAGATACAGCCATCTCTGAAGCCTTAGACACGGTATTAAAAGGCTCTTCAGCCGGTATCTCATGAATTTGCATTACTTTATTGATGTCACCTGGAATGATCTGCCAGAACCCGATAGATATATATGGGAGTACGTTGTTATCTATAGTTAGATGGATAGGATAATCTTTTTTATACTCATACCTACCTACATGCTTACCTATTTCAAAGTTTCTGAAAAATTCGCCACCGGTTTTGATTGTGCCCCACTCTCCTAATGCATACACCTGGTAATACGAATAGTCGTTGATTTTGTCCTTTTCAAAATCAGCTATTACTTGAGCGTCATAAAAACCATAGGTCCCATCTGGAGATCCAACAACCCAAAAGTTGTTTAAGTAAGTAGACTGCATAATAACCATGTCGGGATTATGCATCTCATACTCTTTATTTCGAGGATTGAAAACCGGCTTAGGAGAGTTGGTCCATTTTTGAGCTATCTCGGAATATTCTTTATTTAGGATGTTCCCCGTTAGATTGTCCTTTAATTTTCCATATAAATGATTGTCGACCTCGATTAGTTGCTCTTTGTCGAATATGTTTTTCTTAACCCAATGATCTTCTAAAATAGGATTGAACGCTGCTACTATCTTTTGCCCCTTCCGTCCCCGGAGA
Source organism: Parabacteroides sp. AF48-14 (assembly GCF_003477465.1). Lineage (NCBI taxonomy): Bacteria > Pseudomonadati > Bacteroidota > Bacteroidia > Bacteroidales > Tannerellaceae > Parabacteroides > Parabacteroides sp. AF48-14. The sequence continues at coordinate 30,380 of NZ_QUDI01000037.1, read as the reverse complement.
CGCTTTCTTATCTGCTTAAAATCGCTTTCTTCAAATTCTGATATTTCCTCACAGAAAACATACTGATAACTTTCAAGACCTTTGATCTTCTCCGGATCATCTAATCCCTTGAATGTAATGTATGAGCCATTGAAACATTTTATAAGATTCTCTTGAGGCTTAAAGAAATCATCGAGTTTTAAAGTTTTTATCGCTTCGGTAAATGTCTTATAAATGCTATCGGATATAGTGGCTCCAGTTTTTCTGAATACCATAATATTATATCCGTTCTCTATACATTCTAAAATGAAAGCCTGGGATATAGAAAAAGATTTTGCTGAAGAAGAGCCTCCATATAGGAAAGCAAACCTATAATCATCATTCTTAAGTGCAACTCTCAAATGATGAAAATTTGGATTGAATCTTTTATAACTGATTATCTTCTTATCCACAAAATCTAAAATTTAGAACACTACTAAAATTATAAACCCCGATATTTTTCTAACAAGGCCAAATAATATCTTAAAAATAGAACATTAATCAATTCCTGTATCAATCTGGACGAGGGCATTTCTTAGATCCAAAACGGTTGGCTCATCATAGCCAAGCATCTTGCAGATACGCTCTATCGCTTTGATTTTGTCATATAATTCTATCTTAACATATTCCACATCTATAATTTCGGGATCTTCATTAGTTCCGACATTCTTCTTTAAGATTTTTGTTGATATGCTCTTAATTGAAGACTTCTGCTTTTCAGTAAGAAGCTCGAAGTCTTTGCGCTCAATCCATGTATTATGCAAATGCGCTATAGAAGAGAATGCAATGTTTGACAGTTCCGACAGAATTTTTTCTTTCGTAATGTCTGATTGCTCTTTCCGCTCATTTTGCAATTCTTTTACTCTTGCCGCGATCTTGCCGTTATCCATCAATTCTTTTGCTTTCCGATTTACTATTCCAGGCTTCATTCTATCGCATGAATAAGCCCGACGGTAAGCCTCCGAAGCATTCCCGCATTCGACATAGTAATTGCAAAAATTTTCTTGTTTGATTGTCAACTTCATTTTCCCATTATGATTTTGATTTCTTTTTTGCACCTTTTACACCAGCAGTAATATGATCCTGTACTGCCATAATCATAATGTCCAAGCCAATTCCCATGAATTGGACAAAATACATCAATCTGTTTCTTCGGGGTAATAAACGGCCCCTGTTGCGAAGACATAGTTTTTGATTTTAAATGAAGGCCGTTAGTGCAAAATTACAAATAAATTCAATATTAACAAGATTATTGCCAAAAAAATATGCTAAACAACATATTATTTTTTCTCGTTATTATTTTGTCAATGTAATATATTACATTATCTTTGTAGTGTAATCAATTAGAACAGGGCGGCAACCTATAAGCGGCGTAAGAAAATGAAAGCGATTATATCAAACAACGTAACATTTGAAATTACAGGAGAAAGAGGTGATTATTTCATTTGTAAAGATTCCAGAGGCAAATTGAATATGTTTGCAAAACAAAACGTTACAGTAATAGAAATTGACGAAATGCCAAAAGCTAAGACCTACAGAAAACCGTCAAAATCTTCTTACGATTATAAGATCGAGAAATCTCTTCTTATGGATATGGCACAAAATAATCCATATTCTCTTACCACTCTGTCAGATCATGATAATGCAACAGATATAGTTAAGAGTATCGTATCACAAGCACTTCGTAAGATGTGTATAAGCGAAAAACAAGCTTATGTGCTTGCAAAGTTTGCAGAATCAAATAGCATTAAATTATAATTAGAAAACACTTATAGTCATGAAAACGATCACAGGAAGAGAAATCAACGTGAAAGCTAATCACAGCAAAAGAACCTTCACAATAAGAGTTGAAGGTTCTAAATATAGAACTGTTCAATTGAGTAAGGAAGAGTTTAACTCTTGCCTTCACAATACAGCTAACGATTGGGCTGACTTTTTGAAAAGCGATGATTATTATTTAGTAAAATAAAAAAACTAATTATGGCAAAAAGAGAAATACCCCTGTTCATTCTCGATAATAATCGTGCTCACAATCTTGGCGAGTGCGATTTTATCACCTGTACTGATATCGACAATGGGTTTGTCGGGAAAATAGATTATACCCATTGCCAGGAAGAAATATCTGACACCGTCCGAACTGGCGAAGAGCGGAACGTCATCCGTGTAAGGATGGAGATAAAACGCATTATTGGCAAAAATCCAACTCCTGCCGCTCAGCGTTCACTCTTAAAGAAAGCCATGGAGTACTATACGGAGATTAACACCGTAGAAGTTAATACATCAAGCCCGACTGACAAGCAATGTATAGACTTTTTAGACACTCTGATTAAAGGGAATCGTCACAACCTTACCGAAGCCGGCGTAGACTATAACGAACGCAAGATTATAGCAACTTCGCTTAATATGCTGGAGGCAATCAAGGATAAACTTAAAAACCTGAAGCAAAATGAATGAAAGAGAACGTATAGGGAAGCGTATTGCCGATATTCGCAAGGAAACTGGTATTTCTCAAGCAAAGTTGGCAGAGATGTCTGGACTTGACCAGGGACATATAGCAAGGATAGAGCTTGGGAAATACAATGTAGGGATAGATACACTATCCAAAATCGCTGAAGTTTTCCATAAAAAAGTCGATATAGTATGAACGAAGAACTAAGACAGCTTATAGACTGGTTTGAAAACTACCAGGTCACATTTAACGAAATAAGACTTAGCGAGTGCGAGAACATATTTGATTTGCGCAAGTATATTGATGTGCATGTTAGGTCGGTGAAAAGGAATTGGGATAATCCTACCTTTGCGAGTGATATACTGAGGCTGAAGAGGCTTAGGAAGGTGTTTGAGGAGAGAAAATAAAGATTACTCTATATCACGGGTTCAATAATGCTCTAAAATGTTAAAGTTTGGTATTACTTAAATTTTTATTGCATAAAAGTTTGGTATTACTTAAATAAGTACTATCTTTGTAGTGTAATAATAAAACGAACAAGTCATGAATATCATAGGTAGTAAAATAGTAGGATACAGATACGGTGAAGCCCCGGAATGCGGGCAATCTTTTAACACTCGGACAAGGCAATATGAATGCGGTGTTTCAATGGCCCAGGTTGGTTATATGGAAGAAATAGGCTCATTTGCCGTTTCTGGGGCTTATGGTCGTAAAAAATACTACTATGAAGGTACTATAGTAGGTTATGGCGGTGATGATGAAATATGCTTGAGCGACGTTAGAAGAATCTCTTACAACGAATACAGATCACTAAAATACGTGTATAAAGATATTAGTAATGCTATCGTAAATGAAAAATGCGATAGCAAGATCAGGTTGTTAAGAGCGGGATGGGCTGTTTATCCCAACACAGTCGAGGCTATAGAAGAAATGAGAAATGAAATGTTGAAAAAATGATCCGAAGCAAAATAAAAGAAGCAATGAACATCCGTAAGATCAAGTCAAAGGACCTCGCGGATGTTATTGGCATTAGCAAAAGTGCCATGTCTCTTTTTCTTAACGGTAAGATGAACATTGGCCAAGAAAAAATAGAGGCAATGCTAAGACATCTTGGCATTGAACTTGTTATAAAACAATAAGGTTATTGAGGCAATCGGAGGGCGGAACCCCACCGAGGCAATCGGAGGGCGCCAGTGAAAAATTGTAACCAGTGAAAAATAAAAAAGCCGGAGGTTATTCCGGCTTCTGTTCTTTATCTTCTTCTGATTTTATCATCATCTATTTTTCATCTTAATAAACGTCTCCTATTTCTCTGAACATCTCTTGTATCTGAATACATTTAACATGATATTGTCTACAAACGTCAGGCAATTTTATTTCTCCTGTGCTATTTGGGGCCGATCTTTCCATAGATACAATTGTCCATTCTTGTGGATTCACAGATGCGAATGAAGCCAAATAGATATCAGCTTTATCCATACGAAGAAATTTCTCTTTTGCCTTGGAAGTATAAAAGGAATTGGATGCCGCCCACTGAGTGATAATCGATAACCTTTGAATGGAAAAATTATTATCAAAAGGCAAAAAGAAATCTTCGCTTAAATTACTCGTCATCCATATTTTTAAATCGTCGCTATTGCTATACAGCTCATCCCTCACTTTATCGAGGCTACATATCTTCTCTTCTTCTGCAAGCAAACGAATTTTATTCCAAAAACTTACGCCTACATCGGTTGGACAAAAAGTGCGATGTGGAGTCACAAAACAGTTTGAATCTATAATGTACTTCATAATTAGACAAAGGATGAAGAGTTTAATATTTTGTGAAAGGTATCACCTTTTAGCCCGGTTAATCTATATGCATCCATGTGCAATAGCATATCCCTATTCAAGGCATTATTTACATGAGCCAAAAAGGTACGACTGCTTTTCTTTATTGCAGATAGATAGAAATTACCCCCGGAAGCACTTTTAGCTACATCCTGAAGTGCTTCATTTTTCCATTTTTTTATGCAGTAGAAATACCTTGCGTTTGAAATAAATCCCAATTCCATAGCTCTACGAGCAATAACAAAGCGACTTACTTTAAACTTCTTAGATAACACTTCGTAGTTCTCGCCTAAACCACTATCCCACTCCTCTTTTAATAATAAGTCCGGCACTAAAAAATTAGCTGCGACTTTGTCGCAAAACCGTTCCGTTTCAGATAAAGACTCCGTTTCAGCTTCGCCTACTCCTGCACTATACCCTGTTAAAACATGAGCAAACTCATGAATCAAAGTAAACATTTGTGCAACTTTTGCATCTTTGCTATTTACGAAAATAAAAGGAGCATAATCGTCTATTAACGCAAATCCTCTACAGTCTTTCACAGGCAAAGGACGAGTATTATTAAACCCTACTACACTATTAAAACTGACAATAGTGCCACAATCTTCAATCCTTCCTGTTATGTGCTTTAAAGCACTATCAATCTGATTATACCCAAAAGCCCAATTATAAGGTAAATTTAATATTTCTCTTATTCTATCGCAAACGCTCTGGATCTTATCATGAGGGGTAAAAGTCCCGACATAGCCAACTTTGTCAAAGCCACTCTTTTTTAAATAATCAGACAGCCATTCTTGCCGTTCCTGCATTTCTTTAATGGTGTCATAAACATTAATGTTATGAGCTTTATCATCTATGCTGCGAAAGAATGGAATAGGGCATGTTTCTTCTGGAGGATTATCAAGAAACATATAACCAAGTGGAACATAGAATTTATGTGCAAATTGCTCGACATTTTTAAATGTAGGCAACTTACTCCCATCCAGCCAATATTGGAATTTGGGATTTTCTTCAATGTATTCATCGACAGTCTTCCCAACCCTTTCAATAGCCCAAATAAGGATGTTTGGATTGATATGTATTCTTGTTGCACTCATTGTTATGCCTGATATAACATACGCAAATCTACACAAATATTCCACATGCGTGCAATATTATGCAATAAAATTATGTAAAAAGTCTCACTCCCCAACCCTACACTCCACCTCGTACCTAAACCTGTTAAGCCCTGATGGTTTAAAGGCATCGAATTCGACACCTTTAGAATGTTTATTATATACAAAAAATGCGCCGCCAATTTCTTGACAGCGCATAATTTCAAGGGAGGCTTATAATGATATAGAAAGGAGTTCTTCACCCAATTTATGCAAGGCCTTTTCAAGTTTTACGCTTTGTTCAGGTCTTGGATTCCTGTTACCTGAAGCATAATGCCATAATTGCTTTTGGTTTATGCCCGTAATACGCTCCAATCCAGCCTTAGAAAATATACCAGAGTAGAAGTCTAAGAGAGACTTTACATCCATTTTAAAACACAATTCGTAATCTCCTTGTAGTTCTTCCGGTACTTCACAGCCTAATTCTTTGCATTCTTCAATAAAGGCGTCTATAGCCCCTACCATGTTCATTTTAATCTCATCTACAGACCTGCCGGAAGCAACAATTCCGCCCAGCCCTTCGATAAATGCAGAATAATTGTTTTCTGCTCTTTCGATAATAATCGTTAATGTTTTATTTTCCATATTTGCGCCACAATAAAAAACTGATAATCTTGATTTGTAAAGAAGTTCAGAAACAGCAGGACTATTTAAGTCCTGCCTCCCTTAAAATGGAATTTAATGTCCCGTCTTTCAGATCATCGCTAAGATTTCCCGGTATAACTATAGGCCTTCTGGCTCCTTTTCTATAATATATCCGGTGATCCCCGCGCATCCGGATGAGCTCCCATCCTTCATCCTCCAGTAAGGAAATCACTTCCTTTACTTTCATTACCACCTGAACCTCCTTTTTTAATATTAAAAAAACTCTTCTTACAACGAAGATTCGACATCACAAAGATAACTATTTTTCTACTATCTACAAATAAAACGATAACTATTTTTCTACCGATTGGCAATATTTAATTATTCATCATGCAGAAAAGGGGGTTGGTTCGATGGGGCAAACAACAATTAGGACTAACAAAAAAGCCCGGACAACCGGGCTTTCGCTACATCTTACACTCCACCTCGTACTTCTTCCCTTCGGAGGTGTAGTGCCAGATAAGGAGAGGCCTATAGACACTATTCAACATTAACTTGTATTCTAAAGATTGTTCTTTTAATACATTCCCACAATTTTCTTTTTGCCAAATAACCTTATTTGTCATCGTGTCGTAAATTTCGACCCTATCTACCTGCACCATCTTGTCACTGCCATTATAAAAAGATGCAATTATATTTGCAGATAGAATAAGTCCATCTACATTAATAATAGAACCAGATACTCCAACCCTAATAAAATCTTCAATTGTGGGTTCCAGAACTGTAACATCACAAGTTGATTCAAATTTACCATCTTCAGTTCTTGCTTTAATAACACATTTACCGGCCGATTGAGCTGTTACTTTGCCAAATCTATCTACGGTTGCTACAGATTGATCTGATGATTCCCATACTATATTTATATTACCGGCATTCTCTGGTACAAAAACCAATTTAATAGTAAAAGAATCGCCTTTTTTGACCGTTTTACTTTTTTCTGCCAAAAACATATCTTCCAATTCAACTACTTCTTTCCCGGTAAAAGGAGAAATATTGTACGAAATTGTATCCTTTACATTATCAGCATAATCCAAATAGTAAGAAGCGACAAGGATTGTATCTTTTAATGTCAAGTTCATTTCGCAGGATTATAATCAGGCAAACTTACAGGGAATGACCATATAGGGGAATAAGAACTGCTTAAAACAGTATATTTATTTACATTATTTGTATTTATTGTTACATAAATTGAATCACTAACCCATATGTATTTATCATCCTTTTTAGGAAATGAAAGTTGATCTGTACCACCTGGTAATAACCTTATGACTTCACCATTATTGCTAATTTGAGCTGCACGATTTGCTGCATTTTTATTTGCATCCATCTCATGCCTACTTACTGTTGTAAAGAAAAAGTCTTCATAAACACTAACATCCGAATAGATATAATTGTCATCGAACACTTTTATATAATTTGCATTCCCATCTTTGTTTATAATCACAGGAGATAAACCAACAACATCCAAATCAGATTTTTTTATAGCATTACCTACAACCAAACTCCCGTTGCTTATTTCAACCGGATTATAAGCATTCGATACCAAATTTGATCTATGAACAACTTCCCATAGCTGTTTTCCTGATTCTGAAAACTTAGATATCCAAAAACTTTCTAAGCCATCTGATAGCTTTGATCCATATAAATATTTTTCTCCGGCATTGTCTTTAAAAAGTTTGAAAGATTTTATACTTTTTGCGTCATCAGGCTTACACCCTGTAAGTTCAAGTATCTCCTTTTCTATATCATAAATGTCAGGTTCTAAAACATCTATAGGTTCTTTCTTGTCTTCCGAGCAAGCGCAAAACAAAAAAGCCATAATAGTAATGGCGTATAATATTCTCTTCATTTTAATATTGGTTTAGTATTTAGCCGCAAAGGTAATAGATAAAAACGAACAAAGGTTAATCTTAAAACATATTTGATAACATGTTATTCAATCTTTATGCTGATATCTTTCCCACAATGAGGGCATGTGATAGAAAGAGAGCCTTTCTTAGGTTGTTCGAATAGGTCCGTTACCGGACAACCGATCGCATCTGCTATTCTTAAAAGAATTTCTGTTGATGGATTGCCATTCACATGGCTACTAAGAGTAAAACGAGATATACCCATTTTTTCAGCAACTTCATTAATTGATGTGCCATGATTTTTGATGGCTTCTTTAATTTTTAATTGATCAATCATACTTTATAAATTTTGTTTTTGCAAAGATATATTAATATCAAAGATGTGGTACGATCATATCACTAATTAAAGTTAAAAGTCATACTATAATACAACATTTGCTTGTTTATGTGGTATAAAAGTACCACATTTGCATTGTAATAATAAAACAATAAAGCAATGGCAACACAGAAATACAATCGTAGCGAAATCATGAAATCGGCTCACAAGCTCTACAAAGAATGCAAGAAGTACGGCCGGACATTCGGATCATGCCTAAAGCAAGCATGGGCATCAGAAAAAGCAATGGTAAGACTTGCTGAACAGCGTGCAGCATTCCAGAAAGAGATTGAGGTACGTCGCGTTGCAAGCAATATCGTGTTAACGCACGTAGGAATGGAAAGCCTGTATGCCAATAGAGTTTATTCAGGGGATTAATACATTAATAATATACACGATATGGACAATAAAGAATTAACAGAAAAAGTAAGAGAGGCGATCGAAAGGAATAATCTATTGGATTTTCGATTTCACGAAGACGGATCAGGCGCACAATTTCACATTTACGATCCAGCAGGCTATCATGGATTACCTTGTGATCAGTCTATAGCACTTCCTATTGATAATGCGATAGATGTTTTAAGTGGCAAATGGATAAATATTAAAAGAAAATAGTCATGACAACATTAGACGTACTGAAAGGAATCCAGCGGATCATGATCGAGAAGCTGATCGCAAAGAGCGACATTATAATATCCGTCTCTTCCCGGCCGGAAAGATCAGAGTTATCCATCTATGTGCAGAATACCGCTTATGTGGTTCTGGCGCACGAGATATTTATTGACGATACCGGGATAGGCTTTAAAGAAGAAAACAAACAAGCCTATGGCAGGATAACAGAAGCCATAGATAGGCAATACAAAGTTGCCATAGCCGGATAAGACCTTAACCGTACAAAGAAATACTAAACCAATATTAATATATAATTCGTATGAAAACAGAAGTAGTTTTATCAAAAAAAATCAAGAATTTAGTTGCTGGGATGAAATTTATTCCTACATTTGCAGTGCTACAGTTTTATATACATATTTGGTTAGGGGATTTTTTATGCCCTATTGTAGACTACTGCCTAAAATATAAGCAGAGGTTTCTCCGTACATATTCGCCCCTAAGCCAATATGGAACTGTAGCAAGTTGGAGAAACTCTCTGCTTTCTTTATTTATTAACAACTAATTTTCATTGATTATGCTACAGTTGAATGAAAATTACTCAAACGGCAATAACATTGCTGTATTAAGTACGTTAATCCACGATACGGATACAATGAGTTCTATTGAAATAGCAGAACTTACAGGGAAACAGCACGCACATATTATGCGTGATATCAGAAACTTACTTTCACAAGGTGTTACTGCATCCAATTTTGGATTGAGTGAATATAAAGACTCTACCGGTAGAAAATTACCCTGCTACAACCTCACCAAGAAAGGCTGTCTTATCCTGGCTTCCGGTTATGATGCTAAATTGCGTGAAAAGATCATTGACCGTTGGGAAGAACTGGAAGAAGCCAAGCAGACCGGAGGCTTCCAAATCCCGCAGTCATATTCCGAAGCTCTTATGCTGGCCGCTAAACAAGCGGAACAGATCGAACAGGCCAACCGGACAATAAACCGGCTGCAACCGAAAGCTGATTTTGCAGACAAAGCATTTGAAACCGCCGACAAAGTAGATATCGGACAAACAGCAAAAATCCTTAATCTCGGATACGGCCGGAATACCCTCTTTCAAAAGCTAAAGGAGAAAGGCATATTCTTCGCAAACAGGAACGAGCCGAAGCAGCAATACGTCAATGCCGGTTACTTCGAGCTAAAGGAGCAGTTCATCACCCGGAACAATCACCCCGGATTTATAGTGGTGAAAACTCTGGTAACTCAAAAAGGATTGGCCTTTATCAATAAGATATTGGGCGGTAATCCATCTGATGGCAAACTGGCGAGGTCTCTATAATACGATGCCACATAAAACGAGATATACCCGACGATTGGGGCTTTCGATCCCAGCGTATCCGTTTTGATGCCCCTCCGGTAATACGGCCGGAGGGTTTGGAGGCGATTAAATAGAAAGATGCAAATTTCTCTATCTAATAAATCACAACGCTTGTAGAGGTCAAATAATGGGAGTCATGGCGAAGAAGTAATACCTTTTTCCGATTTTGTTCAGTTAAATAGTCCTTTTATTGCATGTGTAATAATACACATATAAACACTATTTAGGTTAAATGGCAACATGTTTTATATCATATAAAGTATCACAACAATATGAGACAAAGCATTTTCCTTATATAAAACAAATAAGAATCATAGGTATTTCTTTGGAATTATAAATGCTTAAGATGCTTTTTACCTACACATATCGGTATAACAAAAAGCATATAGCCTTTGTTTTTAAAAAGTGAAAAGCGTTAACACTTGTAGCATTATAATTTTTAAGCCCATGAAAGAGATCACTGAATGCAAGGTTGGTAACACAACTTAGCAGGAGTCCTTAAATTTAAGCTAATACAACAGCTTAGTAAAACTATCATTAGAGGTACGGAGTAATGACGTACAGCTAATATTATAACCAATATTATAATTCAAATACAGAAATGGAAAAGAATGCAGTCCAATTAAGCGAAAACGCTATAGTAGAAATACAAGCATGGAGAGAATACGCAAAAAGCGGCGTATCATTTGAAAAACTTATGATAGGAATAATCAAAAAGAAAGTTTCAGAATCGGGACATTCTGATAATGAGAACGAGAATATCCGATGCATGGTTGAAGATTTCATTTTCTTCAATGATATATTAAATAGCCTTTTAGATGAAGATTGACATATGCCTTGACATCCCGGCGGTAATATGGCTGCCGGGCTTGTTATAATAAACATTTATGCAATCTGCTTGTTGAACAAATTAAATGATTAGTTTTGTAAATAGTTATAACATGAATGACGCACTCACAAAACTAAGTCAAATAATAAGTCAAATTTTATAACACACCACAAAAGAATTGAATATCAACACATTACATGTTAAATATTCAGCTTCCCAAGCTGAGGGTCACGAGTTCGAGCCTCGCCTACCGCTCGCAAGAATCAGGCGCAACCTTTAAAGTGTTGTTGCCTGATTTTTTTAACTTTCCTCCCCACGCATTTGCTTGTCGACAATTGTCGGCAAGCGATTGGCCGCAGGGAAAATTTGACTTCAGTCACCGTATATCTCACAAATTATCTGTATGTTTGAAGTCTAAAATCAATAGAAAACCATGGCAACACGGCAGGGAAAGATTCTGATAGTAGACGACAACGAAGATATCCTATTCACGTTAAAGATGTTACTCCGCCCTCGGGTAGAGAGTATCACGACCTGTTCCGATCCGAAAGAGATCAACCGGCTGGTATCGAGAAACCAGTACGACGTTGTCCTGCTGGACATGAACTTCACAGCCGACGCAGTCAGCGGGAAAGAAGGATTCTACTGGCTGGAACGGATACTGGAAATATCGCCCGGGACAGTCGTCATCCTGATCACCGCCTATTCGGACACGGAAAAAGCCGTACGTGCCATTAAAGCCGGGGCAACTGATTTCATCCCGAAACCCTGGCAGAATGAAAAGATGCTGGCAACGGTTTCAACTGCCCTCGAACTGAGTCTCAGCCGTTCGGAAGTACGGACATTAAAGGAACAGAAGTCTGCATTGACCGCTTCGGAACCGGAAATTGAAATAATCGGCGAATCGGCCGCCATGCAAAACGTATTCCGGACGCTCGAAAAGCTGAAAGACACAGACACCAACATCTTGCTGCAAGGTGAAAACGGGACGGGAAAAGACCTGATTGCCTACACGCTTCACCAGCAGTCCGTACGAGGGAAGGAACCGTTTGTCCCGATTGACTTGGGAAGCATTCCACACGAACTATTCGAAAGCGAACTGTTCGGACATGAGAAAGGAGCGTTTACGGATGCAGACAAAAGTAAACCCGGACGGATCGAGATTGCATCCGGCGGCACGCTTTTCCTGAACGAGATCGGAAACTTGCCACTCATGGCGCAATCCAAACTTCTGACTGTCATCGAACAACGCAAAATAAACCGTGTCGGTTCGACACAAGAAACGCCGGTCGACATACGCCTCATCTCGGCAACCAACACAGACTTGCATGCCGCCGTACAGGAAGGACGTTTCCGGCAAGACCTGTTGTACCGGATCAATACGATCGAGATAACGATCCCGCCTTTGCGCGAGCGGGGAAACGACGTCACATTGCTGGCCCGGCATTTCCTGCAACGCTACAGCCGGAAGTATAAAAAGGAGATCGAAGGATTCTCCGGGGAAGCGCAACAACTCCTGAAACAGTATCATTGGCCGGGAAACGTACGCGAACTGCAACATGTCATCGAACGTGCCGTCATCCTTTCCGAAGCCGGAGAGCTGCAATATGACGATTTTATGCTCCGCCTTCCTGTTTCCGCCTCTCAGGATAAAGAGGGAAAGTTCAACTTGGAAGAACTGGAAAAAAGTACCATACAGGAAGTGTTGCGCCATTGCTCGGGCAACATGACACAGGCGGCCGGCCTGCTCGGCATCACCCGCACTTCTTTATACAGACGACTGGAAAAATACGGCTTATGAAACGTTATACTAAAAAAACGGCCGGATTAGTATTCCTGTTGTTGGTGACCAGCGTGGCCTTCGGGCTTCTGGTTGCTTACGGATTCAGAATCTCTGCAGCTGTCACGTTCGGATTGCTCCTGATTGAAGTTTACAGCCTGTTCCGCCTGATGGAACGCAGCGACCGGCTGTTCAAACAGTTCATCTGGTCGATGCGCTATTCCGACTTCCTCTCTTCCGGCACTCCTTTGCAAGAGCAGGGCGACAAAATCCCGCAAGACCTGGTCAACGCGATGGAAGAGGCTTTGCAACATTACAAAAAACACCTGCAGGAGAAAGAAAGCCAACTGCAATATTTCCAGGCATTGGCAAACCATATCGACCTTTCCGTCTTTGTCTATTCCGAAAGCGGACAAGTGGAATGGATGAACCAGGCTTTCAAGATACAAACCGGGCTGAACTTCGCCGAAACGATAGACGATCTGGCGGCTTATCATCCGGAACTCCCCGCACGTCTGCGTACGTTGCATCCCGGTGAACTGTCCATCCTGCAAGTCCGGCGAAAGGAAGACTACTCGCAACTGATCCTTTCTTCCATCTCGTTCGTCGTATTGGGTAAACCGCTAAAGGTCGTCAGCATGAAAAACATACGTTCCGTCCTGGAAAACAAGGAGACGGAAGCCTGGCAGAAACTGATCCGGGTGCTGACACACGAGATTATGAACTCCATGACTCCGATTGTTTCCCTGTCGGAACTGCTCCGGAATAAATGCATGGACGAAGCAACGTCCGATGCGGAAGAACGGGAAGAAACCGGCCAAGCCATCGAAACGATTTACCGCAGGAGCAGCGGCCTGGTGCGGTTCGTAGAGAGTTACAGGAAAGTGGCCGGCATTCCGACACCTATTCCGGAAATCATTCCGGTCAACAGCTTGCTTAACGATGCCTGCCTGCTGTTTAAAGAGCAGGAAAACATCCTAAAAGTGCTTCCTTCAACTGCTCATTTGCAGGTTATTGCCGACAAGGGATTGATCGAACAAGTATTGATCAACCTGATTAAGAACGCATTGGATGCGACCCGCCACCGTCCTGATCCGCAAATCGAGCTCTCCGCCGGAATCAACGAAGAAGGCAAAACCTTTATCCGGGTAAGCGACAACGGAACAGGCATTCCGGCCGATGTGCAGGAACGCATCTTTATCCCTTTCTTTACCACCAAACCATCCGGTTCCGGCATTGGTCTGAGCATCTCCCGTCAGATCATGCACATGCACAAAGGCGATTTAACCGTGACGTCGGAGGACGGGACAGGCAGCCGGTTCTTGCTACTTTTCTCCTGACCCGGCAAGTACAGCTTTGAACTTTTGACAACTTTTCTTTCAAGAGAAAAGTAATATATCTACATTTGTAAGCAGAAAACAAGACTACAAACAGTTATGATAAAGATATTCTCAACAGACAAAGTCAGAGAGCTTGACAAATACACTATCCAGAACGAACCGATCAGTTCCGTCGATTTAGTGGAACGCGCAGCGACCGTATTCACCAGCGAATTTTGCCGCCGCTACACAAAACAAACCCGCATTATCGTATTTGCCGGACAAGGCAATAACGGAGCGGATGCATTGGCTGTCGCCCGTATGCTGACAGATGCCGGCTACCGGGTGGAAACCTACTTGTTTAATCCTACCATGCGTCTTTCCGATGACTGCGAGCAGAATAAGCAGCGGTTACTCGGCATGGAAAAGATCGAATTTACGGAAGTTGTTGACGATTTCGTTCCGCCCGAACTGGACGAACGGGATATCGTGATAGACGGTTTGTTCGGCTCCGGCCTCAACCGGCCGTTGACAGGCGGTTTTGCAGCGATGGTTAAATATATCAACCAGTCGGATGCAACTATCGTTTCGATAGATATTCCCTCCGGTCTTTTTGGTGAGGACAACCGTAAGAATGATCCGGAATCGATCATCCGCGCCAATCTGACGCTGACGTTCGGTTTTCCGAAGTTAGCTTTCCTGCTGCCGGAAAACGCCGAATATGTGGGCGAATGGAAAGTGCTGGATATTCTTCTGCATCCGGATATTATAGCAAACACACCGACACAGTTCACTCAAATCACCGAAGAAGACGTTGCCGCCGTATTCCAGCCTCGCAAACGTTTCTCGCATAAAGGAACGTTCGGACATGCCTTGTTGATAGCCGGAAGCCGGGGAAAGATGGGAGCCGCCCTCTTATCAGCCCGCGCCTGCTTGCGAAGCGGAGGCGGTCTGCTGACTGTCCATATCCCGCAACGGGGCGAACAGATTCTGCAAACGGCTTTTCCAGAAGCAATGGTCGATTTGGACCCAAACCAGGAACATTTCACCTTCGTCTCTGATATCAAGCCCTATTCCGCTATCGGAATCGGACCGGGGTTAGGAAAACATGCCGACTCCGCCAAGGCTTTGGAACATCTGCTTCAAGCTACGGACAAACCGCTTGTGCTCGATGCCGACGCACTCAACCTGATTGCCGCCAACAAAGACTTGCTGAAACGGATTCCTCCCCGCAGCATCTTTACGCCGCATCCGAAAGAATTCGACCGTATCGCAGGCGAAAGCAAGAACTCGTACGAACGGCTGATGAAAGCACAGGCTTTTGCCACCGAACATCAAGTCTGTATCATCCTGAAAGGAGCTTATACGGCAACTTGTACGGCTACCGGAAACGTCTACTTCAACAGCTGTGGAAATCCGGGAATGGCAACAGCCGGAAGCGGTGATGTCCTGACCGGTATTATCCTCGGCCTGCTCGCTCAGGGATTCGAACCTGAAACAGCCGCCGTCGCCGGTGTTTTTTTGCATGGGACTGCAGGTGATCTGGCCGCCGTTTACCGTTCTGAAGAAAGTATGATCGCGAGTGATATCACGGACATGATCGGCAAAGCATTCAAGCAAATCAAATAGGCATAAGGGCTGGACTAATAATAGTAGGAATTTTATCTATAAAACGAAGATTTCAAATAGAATAATCAGAATATTTTATAGTAAATAAATAGAAGTTTTCTCAAAAACAAGTATCTTCGAATCCTGATTTGGAGGAGATTGATATGAGAAAGCTTTTTAAATATGTCACAGCCCTTGTTGTTCTTGTGCTATCATTATTCATACATGCTTGCAGCAATTACCCGCAAGTTCCGGGTTTAATCGAAGCTGAAAAGATCATGGAGGAAAAACCGGATAGCGCACTATTGATTTTAAACAATATTGAAAACATCGACCAACTATCCGAAAAGGATCATGCAACATACTACCTTCTTTTAACACAGGCACAAGATCTGAATTATATCACACATACTTCTGACTCGCTAATAAAAATTGCTGCGACTTATTTTGAGAAACATAAAGAAATGCATAAAGCAAGTCTCTCATACTATTATATGGGACGTGTCAATGCGGATATCTATGATGCGCTAAAAGCACAAGAGTATTATCTTAAAGCATTAGAAATAGGAGAAAACACAAAAGATTATCACTTACTGGCTCGAATCTGCAATAATTTAGGGACATTATATAATTATCAAGATATACATGATATGGCATTACCTATACAGAAAAAAGCACTATACTATCTCAAACAAGAACAAAAACAAGATACAGTTAACATATCATATGTATTACGAAATATAGCTCGAATCTTTACACTTATGAATTTAAAGGATAGTGCTATCATATATCACGAACAAGCCCTTCAATACTCAAATCCTACCAATATATCTTCTATATTGGTAGACTTAGGTAATATTTATATTCAAAACAGTGAATATAATAAAGCGAAAGAATATATTGATTTAGCTCAAAGTTCTACAAACATGCCTAAAACACTTTTTCCTATTTACTTATCTAAGGGAAAGTTCTTTTCTGCTATAAATCAACTAGATTCTGCTAAATTTTACCTAACAAGATGTTCTCTAAGCTCAAATATTTACACAAAAGCAGGAAGTTTACACCATTTAGCCAAAATCGCTTTAAAAGAACACAACCTAAATGATTATGTAAAATATACAGAAGCTTATTCCGAATTACGTGATTCTATTACTAATCATTCACATTTTGAAAACATACGTAGGGTACAAAGTATGTTTAATTATCAACGTATTGCAAAAGAAAAAGATATATTTGAAAAGAAAGCAACTCAAAGGATGATCCTAATCTACCAAGTCACCCTACTGTTTTCTATTATTATAGTCGCCTTGATATTCATTTTCAGAAAAGAAAAAAAGAAAAAGAAACGATTAGCTGAAATAAAAGAACAACAATATAAACGCAGTCAACAATATATAGAGGACAACAAAAAACAAATTATTCAATTAACAGAAATGCTCCACTCAAAACAAACAGAGATGAGTGAAGTTGAAAAGAAATTATATGAAGCAAGGAAATTAATGCTAGAAATGGAAAACAGGCAAATTTTCGAGAAGCAAGGAGCAATCCTTTTATTAGAAAAAGATTTCCATAACTCATCTTTATATATCAGAATACATAGAGACGACAACATTCAACTAAGCTCTAGTGAATGGGAAGAACTACATCAATTGATTGATGCCACATATCCAAATTTCACTAACCGGCTTATCAAACTTTATCCACAAATATCCATAGAAGAAATACATATTTGCTATCTCGTAAAAATGCAACTCTCTATAAAAAAGATCGCTTCAATTATGCATATAACAAGTTCAGGAGTATCACAATGCCGCAGGAGATTGTATAAGAAATTTACAGGAGAGCCTCAAAACACAGAAAAATTCGACAAATTTATATCTGATTTCTAAGCAGTTATAACTTGTCACATTTTTGTCAACAAAAATCCACCCCTCATAATAGTAAGAAGTTTACCTTTGCTCAAAATCTCAGTTTTGACTTTTAATAAAACTAATCTTTTTAATATTATGAAGCATCTGATTTCGACTTTGATTTTAATTGTGTGTGGTATATGTTACACACAGTTTGCATTTTGTGATACTATACCTACAAAGGGAGAGTGGAGTGAACAAGATTTTCGTTCAGTTGTTCCAGCACCTCCTACAGCCTCTATCGAAGGTAAAGTATTAACAATTAATTTTGTGACTCCACTTACTGACCTGACAGTAAAAGTTACAAATAACGAAACAGGTCAAGTTGTTTATGAAGAATGTATTTCTGTGTCTACACCGCAGAGCCATTCAGTGGTATTAAATGCTGACAATGGCAATTATACATTATCATTTACTCATGTACTTGGTTATTTAACAGGTGAGTTTGTAATAAAATAACATATTGTGTGTGACTCTCCTTTACATGTAATATGCTAAGAATGGCCTCGGGCGGTAATTTAACCGGACCAAAATATCTCGATCTCCTTTTCCGCCGCCCGAAGGCTTTTCTTTATGTCTTCTCTAATCTAAAAAGGGAAAAGAGGCTTTTCCGGTTGGTTTCTAACAAAATATTTCATAGTTTTGTGCAATCATTCATCAGAGATTAAACTTAGATTAGAATATGAAGAATTTTATCATTATAGCCAGTCTGCTCCTTAGTTTACCCATTATGGCGCAGACAAAAGTTGTAAAGAAAAATGCTGTCAAGGCAAATAATTTCGGCATAACTTATTCACTCCCTAAAACATCTCTTGTCATTGATGCTGAAGTTACGAAAGTAACCTGTAAAGCAGGTCCTTACTATAAATATGCAGAGAAGTATTTAGGAGTAAAAGACGCCATTACAGAAGATAAAGTTTATTACGAATTAGGAAAAATAGGCTTGACCAACAAAGGTGTACCCGATCCTGATAACACCTATATAGTTGAATTCAAGGGTGGAACCGTCGCCCCATACGCCTATTTGACAGAAGAAGGATTGCTATGTTCCATCAATGCAGAATATACGCCCGACGAAGAAACATCGGAAGCAGCCAAAAAGAAAGTACAAGCTCCGGCTAAAGTAACCGACGCCTCTGTTTTTTCAGAAGAATTGCTGATGGCGGGTTCAACAGCCAGACAAGCGGAAGTAGCAGCCAAACAAATTTACCGCATCCGTGAAAGCCGTCTGAACATATTGACCGGAGAAGCGGACAACCTGCCCCCCGACGGCGAAGCGATGAAACTGGTTATCCAGCAACTGGAAGAACAGGAAAAAGCGTTAACAAACTTATTTACAGGAATCCGGACAAAAGAAACCAGCGATTACGATGTGACAATCGTCCCCTTCGATAACCTGGACAAGGAAGTACTGTTCCGTTTCTCTCCCCAGCTCGGTATCGTGGACGCCGACGATTTGGGCGGTGCACCTGTATATATGAACTTGAAAGCCATCGACCGCGCTCCCGAACTGGACCCGAAAGAGGCTGAGAAGAAAGAAAAATCTATGAAAGGAATCATCTATAACGTACCGGGTAAAGCCAGTATTGAAATCAGCATGAACAAAAAAACACTTTACAAAGGCGAAGCACAAATTACCCAATTCGGTACACGCGAAGGGCTTGCCCCCGTTATGTTTGAAGACAAAAAAGCTCCGGTAAAGGTTTATTTCTATCCGGAAACAGGTGCAATAAAACAAATCATTCAATAATCATCTAACAATTTTAATTCTATGTTTGAAGGACAGCCTAAAGGTTTATACGCGTTAGCCTTAGCGAATACGGGCGAGCGATTTGGTTACTACACTATGCTCGCGATCTTTACACTATTTTTACAAGCAAAGTTCGGCTTCACCGCCTCCGAGACATCGGACATATTCTCCACTTTCCTTGCCGGAGTGTATTTTACTCCCTTGATTGGTGGTTGGCTTGCCGATAAGTTCGGATATGGGAAAATGGTGACAAGCGGTATCTTTATCATGTTTTTCGGATATCTGCTATTATCCATCCCTGCCGGTAACGAATCCGCTAAATGGATGATGTTCGGTGCATTAACTATGATTGCATTAGGAACAGGTTTATTCAAAGGGAACCTCCAGGTTATGGTTGGTAACCTTTACGATGCCCCTCAATACAGAAATAAACGGGATTCCGCCTTCAGTATTTTCTATATGCCATCAACATCGGCGCCCTGTATGCCCCGACTATGGCAACAGAAATGACAAACTGGATGCTGGCTAAGTCCAATCTGACTTATGAAGGTCAGATTCCTTCGCTCGCCCACCAGTATCTGAACGGCACAATCACCGAGAAAGGAACAGAATTGCTCGAATCATTCAGAGCTGCACAGCACTTTACCGGCGACCTGGCAAGTTTCTCGACAACTTACATCGACAAACTGTCGGAAGCCTACAACTACGGTTTCGGTGTTGCCTGTATCTCGTTAATCCTTTCCATTGCTATCTACTATGGTTTCCGCAAAACATTCAAACATGCGGATGTGAATACCAAGCAGGCAAATGCTGCAGCTGCTGCAACAAAAACCGAACAACCGACAGAAGAAATCTCTCCGGCAGAAACCAAACAGCGTATCATCGCCTTGTGTCTCGTATTCGCTGTCGTTATCTTCTTCTGGATGGCATTCCACCAGAACGGATTGACCATGACATTCTTCGCCCGTGACTACACGGCTAATGCGGCAACCGGCTTGGACCGTTTAGGATTCAGCATCATTAACCTGACATTACTGATTATCATGGTATATGCAGGCTTCTCTATCTTCCAGTCGGCAACCAGCAAAGCGAAAACAATATCGACTGCCGTATTTGTCGGAGGCCTGGTTCTGCTCGGAATCAACTATTCGACACTGGATCCGTCTATCACGATCCTGCCGCAGATCTTCCAGCAGTTCAACCCGTTCTTCGTTGTAGCCTTGACTCCTGTATCACTGGCGGTATTCGGCTATTTAGCTAAGAAAGGGAAAGAGCCTTCCGCTCCGCGAAAGATCGGTTTGGGTATGTTAATCGCAGCCATCGGTTTCATGATCCTGGCTATCGGATCATTAGGATTGCCGACACCGGACAGCGTAGCAGCCAACGGTATCGAAAGCAGCCAGCTCGTTTCTCCCAATTGGTTGATATCGACTTATCTTGTGTTGACATTCGCCGAGCTGCTCCTTTCACCGATGGGTATCTCATTCGTCTCGAAAGTGGCACCTCCCAAGTATAAAGGCTTGATGATGGTGGATGGTTCGTAGCGACAGCATTAGGTAACAAGCTGGTCGGTGTGATCGGTAATATTTGGGGCGATATGCAACTTTGGATGGTATGGGGCGTACTGATCGTATGTTGCCTTGTAGCAGCACTGTTCATGTTCTCCATCATGAAGAAACTTGAAAAGGTTGCTAAATAAGAACAGATAAAAGATGAAAAAGCAGTATGCACATAAGCCGGTCACAATCCGCTTCAGAAGATGGAGCCGGAAAGGGTATGCTGCTTTCATCAGTGTGCAGCGTGCCGTAACGATCGGGCAACTGGCTGCACACGTGTCCGAGCGCTTCCAGGTAAAGAATGGTTCTAACCATACATCGGTACTCTCCTTCGACAAGACAGGAGAAGAAGAGATGATGGAAGACAAAACAAGCCGTGACGAAGTCATCGGGAATACACTATCACTCCTGTTCGAGCAGGCGGTATGCCTCATTCTGACCGTTAGCCGCCCAGCGGCAGCGCAAGCAACACAGACGATAAAAAATAACATTTCCGAAAGCGCGGAAGGCTTCAGCTATTATATGCTGAGAGCCTTCCGCGCTTTCGGTTTATACAAATACATATTATATGATCGAAAAGCTTAAACAACACGTCCTCGCAGGCGGACTGCTCAATGAAGAACAGGCAAACATTCTGGCTGCCTCCCCCGACAAGGAAGCCCTCTATGAAGCCGCCCGCCAAATCACCCGCCACTTCATGGGAAACAAGTTCGATACCTGCTCTATCATCAATGCCAAGAGCGGGAACTGCAGCGAAGACTGTAAATGGTGTGCTCAGTCGGGGCACTACACTACGAACGTGACACTTTATCCCCTCTTGCCGGCAGAAGAATGTATCCGCCATGCCACCTACAACCGCCGGCAGGGAATCGGGCGGTTCGCCCTTGTCACCAGCGGCAAAAAGGTTTCCGAAAAAGATATGGTAAAGGTGACCGACACTATCCGGCAGATCAAGCAAGCTACAGACATCAAGTGTTGCGCCTCGATGGGCCTCCTCAGTCGCGAGCAGCTGCAAGCGCTTTATGACAGTGGGACGGAAAACTATCATTGTAACATAGAGACAGCTCCCTCCTACTTCCGCACCCTATGTACAACACACACGATGGAGCAGAAAATAGAAACCATCCGCACCGCCCGCAAGATAGGTTTCCGTATCTGTAGCGGCGGCATCATCGGCATGGGAGAAACGATGGAGCAACGCATCGAGATGGCCCTATTCCTTCAAAGGGAAGGCATCCTTTCGATCCCCCTAAACCTGCTCCAGCCTATTCCCGGGACGCCACTCGGAGAGACGAAGCCGTTGACCGACGAAGAGATTCTGACCACCATCGCCCTCTTCCGTTTTATCAACCCGAGGCTTACCTGCGCTTCTCCGGCGGACGGGCGAGGCTGAGCGAAGAGACTCAACGCAAGGCACTTCGCATAGGCATCAACGCAGCCATCATCGGAGACCTCCTGACCACCATCGGCAGCCGGGTGGCAGAAGACAAAGTCCTTTTCACAACGGAAGGATATTCATTAACTGAAAATACAGATTGGGAAAGATGACAACAGAAGAATTACTGAGTTTTGACCGTGAACACGTCTGGCACCCCTATACTTCGACCATCAATCCACTACCGGTCTATCCGGTCGAACGGGCAGAAGGCGTAACGATTACGCTGAAAGACGGCCGTAAACTGATTGACGGTATGTCGTCCTGGTGGGCAGCCGTGCATGGATATAACCATCCGGTGTTAAATGCTGCCGTCCGTGAGCAGATAGACAAAATGAGTCACATCATGTTCGGAGGACTGACACATGAGCCAGCCGTCGAATTGGCAGCCAAGCTTTTACCGCTGCTACCCCCATCGATGGAAAAGATATTCTTTGCCGACAGCGGCTCCGTTGCAGTCGAAGTCGCCATGAAAATGGCGATCCAATATTGGCAATCGAAGTGCCGGAAGGGAAAGAACCGGAAACATGCCTTTGCCACAATCCGGAGCGGATATCATGGCGACACTTGGCACGCAATGTCTGTTTGCGATCCGGTAACAGGCATGCACGGCATCTTCGCCGGAAGCCTTCCCGTCCAGTTCTTCATCCCCCAACCTTCCGTCAGGTTCATGACGAATGGGACGAGAAAGCGATGGATCCCCTGAAAGACCTGTTGGCAAAACACGCCGGAGAGATTGCAGCCCTTATACTCGAACCGATCGTACAGGGAGCCGGGGGAATGTATTTCTACTCCCTACATTTCTGGTACGGGCACGGGAGTTATGCGACCAATACGACGTCTTGCTTATATTCGATGAGATCGCGACAGGATTCGGTCGGACCGGCCGACTCTTTGCCTGGGAGTGGGCGGGTGTCGAACCGGATATCATGTGTATCGGCAAAGCCTTGACCGGAGGTTATCTGACGCTTTCCGCCACGATTACCAGTACAGCGGTAGCTGACATGATTTGCAGCGGTGAAGCGGGATGTTTCATGCACGGCCCCACTTTTATGGGAAATCCGTTAGCTTGCGCCATCGCCTCGGCATCCGTTTCTCTTCTATTGGAAAGTGGTTGGCAGGAAAAGGTTCACGCGATAGAAGCACAATTAAAAGCCGAACTCGCTCCGGCAGCTTCCTTCCCCAGCGTGAAAGAGGTACGGGTGTTGGGCGCAATCGGAGTCATCGAGATGAAAGAACCTGTCGACATGGCCATCCTCCAAGAGCGATTTGTCAAAGAAGGCATCTGGGTACGTCCGTTCGGAAAGCTGGTTTATCTCATGCCTCCGTTCGTCATAACAAATAAAGAATTGTCGAAATTGACAAGTGGCCTGCTTCGTGTTTTCTGATAAATCATAACAACAAAGCAATGAAAGATTACAACATATTATTAGATAAACTGAAAGAGACAGGTAATCTACGGAGTCTGCCGGAAATTATACACGAAGGGAAATGGATATGGAAAGAAAAACAGAAGATGCTGAATCTTTCCTCCAACGACTATCTCGGCCTGGCGTCACGCAAGGAGCTGCGTGAAGAGTTTCTGAGGGAGATGCAGGAAAACGATTGGCTTTTCTCATCCTCATCCTCCAGGCTATTAACCGGCAATTTCAAAGTTTATACCGAGCTCGAGGAATGCTTGTCCGAACGATTTGGGTGCGAGGCCGCTTTGCTATTCAACAGTGGTTATCATGCCAATACAGGCATACTTCCCGCCCTGGCGGACAAACAAACGCTGATACTGGCGGACAAACTGGTACATGCCAGCATCATAGACGGGCTCTTGCTGAGCGGCGCTCCTTATCAGCGATACCGCCACAATGACAACGAACATCTGGCACGACTGCTTGCCAAATATGCACATGAATACGAACAGGTCATTATCGTCACGGAAAGCATCTTCAGTATGGACGGTGATATCGCCGACCTCCGCCAACTCGTTTCCCTGAAGCGACAATTCCCAAACGTATGGCTCTATGTCGATGAAGCGCATGCCATTGGGGTAAGAGGTAAAACAGGATTAGGGATTGCGGAAGAACAAGATTGCATCAGGGATATAGACCTGCTGGTCGGTACTTTTGGAAAGGCATTGGCATCTATGGGCGCCTACCTGCTATGCAGCCGGACGATCCGGGAATACCTGATCAATACCATGCGCCCACTTATCTTTAGCACCGCCCTCCCACCTGCCCAGATTGCCTGGACCCGGTACATTTTCGAGAAGCTTCCTGAGTTTACGGAAGAACGGCAGAGACTCGCCACAACCAGCCGTCTGCTATCGGATGCATTAAAAGGCAAGGGAGGAGAAATTTCATCCAGCCACATCATTCCTTTCATTATCGGGGAAAGCGAAGACTGTGTGGAGACAAGCCTAAGATTACAGCGGAAAGGCTTCTATTGCCTACCCGTCCGTCCGCCGACAGTTCCGAAAGGAACGGCACGAATACGTTTCTCACTGACGGCCAATGTAACGGAAAGTGAAATAAAAGAATTGATTAACAGTATAGACTAATGAAAATAGACAAACAAGTCAATAAGGGGCAAGGACGTCTATTGCTGTTCTTTTCCGGGTGGTCAGCATCTCCGGAACTGTTCCGCCCGCTAAAAGCAGAGCCCGGTACGGACGTTTGGATCTGCTATGACTACCGCGACCTCCGTTTCGGGGAGGACCTGTCGGCTTACAAGGAAATCCGCCTGGTGGCATGGTCATTGGGCGTATGGGTAGCCTCGGCCCTGTTCCGGGGGAAAAAGGATATGTTTGTAGAAACTATTGCGATTAATGGGACGGACTATCCCGTTCACGACACCTGGGGAATCCCGCCTGCCGTATTCGAAGGAACGCTTGCGAATGTAACGGAAGAGGGCATGCACCGCTTCAACCATCGGATGTGTGGAGGACGGGAAGTGCTCCAAACCTATGAAAAAGTGCCTTCCCGCCCGATTGACGAGGTGCGCGAGGAGCTACAGACGCTCTACACCCATATCAAGGAAGATGCAGTAAAGCCTGTCGCTGACAACTTCTGGACCCGGGCTGTTATCGCATCCGGCGACCGGATTTTTCCGTTCGCCAACCTGCACAATTACTGGCAAAACCGTTGTCAGGTAACCATATTGGAGGCGCCTCACTATCCTTTTTATTTATGGAAACAATGGAATAAAATATGGAAGCAATAGACAGAGAACGCATACAGCATCGCTTCACCCGCGCATTGACAAGTTATGACAGCCAGGCGGATGCACAGCATCGGATTAGCCGAAAATTAGCATCTCTCCTGCCCGGACCAGCGGGAGGACATTATGGGCGCATCCTGGAAATCGGCTGTGGAACAGGTGGTTTCACCCGTTCCCTTATCGAACAATGCAAGGCGGAGGAATGGGTGTTGAATGACCTTTGCGAAGGTTGCCGGGAAAAGGTAAGCAAACTATTTCAGGGTTGCCCTCCTCGCTTTATCATGGGAGATGCAGAAGCGATCCCCTTTCCCGGCAAGTTCAACCTGATTGCTTCTGCCTCAGCCTTCCAATGGATGAAAGAGCCGGAAAAGTTTCTCGGCAAGCTGGCGAGACTGCTGGAACCGCACGGTACGCTTCTGTTCAGCACCTTTGCCCCCGGTAACCTGTCGGAGATAAAAGAGCTGACAGGAAAAGGACTATCCTATCCCACTGCCGGCGAACTTGCCGGATGGTTGTCCGCCGGCTTCGACCTCCGGCATTGTGAGGAAGAGATAATCCGCCTGACATTCAACAGTCCGCTGGATGTATTGAAGCACCTGAAAGCGACAGGAGTAACGGCTACGGGAAACGGTCTCTGGACAAAAGGCATGCAGGCTTCTTTCTGCAATCGCTACCGGGAACAGTTTCCGGCAGCCAACAATCAAGTAACACTCACATACCGCCCTCTCTATGTTGTGGCGATAAAAAAATAAACAGCTTATGAAAGGAAAAGTATTATTCATCACAGGTATCGATACCAACATCGGCAAGACCTTTGCCACCGGCATTCTTGCACGCGCATTAGCCGGAAAAGGGAAACAAGTAATCACCCAGAAAATGATCCAGACCGGCTGCACGGAGACTTCAGAGGATATAGAGATGCACCGCCACCTGCAAGGTATTTCCTTCACGGAGGATGATTATATAGGATTGACCTGCCCCTATATCTTCACCTATCCCTGTTCCCCACATATGGCTGCGGCAAAGGATGGGCGTACAATCGACCTGTCGGTGATCACCGAAGCGACCCGCCGGCTACAGGGGAAATATGAATATGTCCTGCTGGAAGGCGCAGGAGGATTGATGGTTCCGAATGACTTCCATTCGCTGGCGATCGATTATGTAAAAGAACAGGGATATCCGGTAGTCCTGGTCACGTCCGGTAAGTTGGGCAGTATCAATCACACGCTGCTAAGCCTGTATGCCTGCAAGCAGTACGGCATACGGCTCGAAGCTGTCATCTACAACCTCTATCCCCCGACTGACGAGCTGATTACAGCTAATACGTTGGAATATCTCAAACAATATCTGGAGAAAGAGTTCCCCGATACTCCGGTCATCCTTCTCCCGGAGGAGTCGGATGCAGGAACGGAGGTGGATATCGACTGCCTGCTGTAAGCAGTTTATATATTCAGGGAGAAGGTCCGCACTATTTCTTTTGCGGAGTGGTTGTCGGACCTTCGACGTATAGACGCCCGTTGTCGTCTATTCCCATCTTGTCGATGAAGACGACCCGTTCGTCACCGGTCTCCTGCGTCCGTCCGTGATAGACGCAATACATCTGCTTGCCGTCTTTAGACCAGGTCACACTGTTATGCCCGGTACCGGTAACGATGCCTCCCTGCTCTACGTTCTTTTGCAGGACAGGATTATCACTTGACTTGGTGAAAGGGCCGAGCGGATTCTTCGATGTAGCATAGCCGACAGCATAATTCTTGCCCCCGAAATAATTGGCCGAATACATCATATAGTAAGTGTCTCCCTTCTTGAGCGTATAAGGGCCTTCGGTCCAACGGCGGTTCACCTCTCCGGTTGTGACGGAACGGCTTTCCCATTCGGATTGCGTGTCATCGAGTTTTACCGGGGGACGCAAGATAAGTACAGGCTCACCGATAACATCCGTCAGGTCGGGTTTCACCTCTATACCGTAAATCCAACTCTCCTCTATTTCATTGAACTTCCCTTCTTTCCGGGCCTGTTCGGCGATCTCGCTCTCTACCGGATGCTTGTAGCAGCAACGGGAGAAGTACATATAAGTACGGCCATTGCCATCATCCACGAGGTTTCCGTCGATAACCGGATATCCCGGGTCAAACAGAGGTTTATCGGAAAGTTCCTTAAAAGGACCGGTCGGCTTGTCTGCCACAGCCACGCCGATACGGAAGTTTTCGAGTTCATTGGTCGGGTTTTCCTTCCAATCGGCACTATAGAGCATATAAAACTTACCATTACGTTCATAGACTTCAGGAGCCCAGAAGTTGGCAACGCCCCATGAACCGGGAACATTCCCCCGAAAAACCTGTCCTTCTGCTTTCCAGTTGACCATATCCGGTGAAGAATAGACGCAGAAACCGTCAACAGCTCCGCCGCCTGTCCCATACATATAATATAGACCGTCCGACGCCAGCAAGACATAGGGATCACCGAACTGTACCGGGAGGGGATTCGAGTAGACAAGGATATCCTCCTTTTGAGCCTTGTTCACGCATGAAGAGATGGTCAATGCGACCAAAAGCAGTAGTACTAATTGTTTTATTCGTATCATAGAATGTTTGTATAATTAAAAACACAAAGTAAATAATGACACAAATATACGAAACAGAAGCCAATTGTAAAAATACCTGCGACTGCTATATATATTTAACTTGCGACTTTGAAAATATTTCCTTTCCTTTGACAACTTATTGAAGCAAGTAAGACTATGGTTAGAAATATATTGATAGCAGTTTGTGCATTCCTTTTTGTCGCATGTAGTAAAGATACAGAATCCAAGTTATTCGGAAAATGGCAGTTGCAACAGGTAGAAGCGAGCGGAACAATCCAGGAGACCGATACGGTTTATTTCAATTTCGAGCACTCTTTATTCATGTACCAGGTTTACTTCCCGGCTGTCGATTCATTCCTCCACTGTTATGGTTACAATGTCATGGAAGGAGATAAAACGCTCCTGCTGGAACTGATAAGCGACCCGAGACCAGTTGAGAAATTCCTGCCATATACCGATTGGGATTCGACCAAGCGGACTTACACCATTGACAAATTAACATCCAAGCAGTTAATACTTAACAGCGAAGGGAAGACTTATACTTTCCGGAAGTTCTGATAGCAGCTAATCTTAAAGACTCTTTCGAAACCAAAGTTTCTTACAGGAAGTTCATATAAAAAAGCCAGAACCTACCGGACGCAGACGGGCGCAGATTACGCAGAGGAACGCAGACTTATTTTCTTTTAAAACAATAAATGATCTGCGTCGTCTGCGAAATCTGCGTCCGGTAATACAAACATAGCGACACCCCGTTAAATCATCATTTACAGGTTCACTTTTTCTTAGAAGCGAAACTTCCCTGCGTTTATCGAGGCCTGTGGGATGCTAAAATAATATCTTTATTTTCAAATTATACTGTCATACTATCATATCCCCTTTAATATATCATGAATATCAAGGCATACACCGAATGACAGTAGGCATGATAGTAGGATTTTCAACTATCATACTATCATAAATACCCTTGCCTTTTTTCATCTCCTATATCACTGAACTTCAATTAAGTAACCACTCGTGTTTCTTGAGACCCGGTCTCGACTGTATCGGGACCCGGGTCTCAATACCTTCCAAATGGGGGTGTAAATGGCGTCAAAACGGGCATTTCCGGCAAAATACATAACGACTTTCTGTTAAAAATATGCCTGCCGGGACAAAATGCTCCCTTATAGCTTTCAACTTTCAACTCTTAACTTTCAACTCCCCCTGGGGGCTTATTGTAAAAAACGCTTTTCCCCGGGCTCGAAAGACATCCGAAACCAAACAAATGTCAACCCACTTTTTCGGCCCGAAGAATGGAGTTGTTCCGCTTTTCCGGTACCTTATCACCATGAAGAGGGACTTTATCGCTCTGATCCGGCACTTTGTTGCCCTGAAGTCGGACTTCATATAGCACGAAGTCAACCTCAGGGCGATGAAGTGCCGGATCACGGCAATTTTCTGCGCACCTCACGGCAACCAGCCTCCAAAAGTTCCTTGGGATATTTGGAGCGCCGTCCGTTTTATTTTGCTACAGGCGATTCTCCGAGAGTTAAGCTTTATCACTTTGTCGGCGTTTCCGCTTTTCGGTAATCAAATTGTACACTTTCCGGAATGCCCCCGGCACCTCATTCCGCTCGGTGTCAGCCGGAGAGGTTAAAACCGTGAAAAGAGTCAATCCAAAATCAATCGAGATTTCGGACGAAATAGAAAAACGGTCAAAATGGGGGGGTATTGTCTTTTTCTTTATTTGCAGGAGGTTCAAAACTTCTTAGAAATGCCCTGTTTTAACACTTTTGGCACCTTGCTTTTTCGATGAAATGGCACAAAATGATAGTTAAACGGGGTATTCATGATGGTTAAATGATAGTTGAAATAAGAACTATCATGGTCATATATCATGATATTCAATGCCCATACGGGAAGTATGATGGTATGACAGTTCTTTTTCAAAAACTTTATGTAGAAGCTCACTTCTTGACAGGTTTAAACGGATCCGTATAACGGATCACCCCGAAAAATTGTGGAGCTATGCATATATATTTTTGAGTCTAAATAAAAAGTATGATATATTGTTCACCCCTCTAAGCTGTGCTCTAAAAGCTTTAATTTTA